>NZ_LZHN01000074.1:0-257915 GCF_001690435.1 Gilliamella sp. Nev3-1
GCTTCTAGTACGAGAGGACCGAAGTGAACGCACCGCTGGTGTTCGGGTTGTGATGCCAATTGCATTGCCCGGTAGCTACGTGCGGAATAGATAAGTGCTGAAAGCATCTAAGTACGAAACTAGCCTTGAGATGAGTTTTCCCTGAAGAGATTCAGTAAGGTCCGTTTGAGACTAAGACGTAGATAGGTCAGGTGTGTAAGTGTAGTGATACATTGAGCTAACTGATACTAATGAACCGAGAGTCTTAACCTTACAACTCGGAGTTGTTTTGGAGTTACGCGATAGGATGATTGAAGTTGATATATTTAGAGAGATTGACTTTAAATTGTTTAATAAATGAGAGAGCAGTTTGTTCCGGATTGAGCAATTGCTGTGGATATGAGATAATACATGGTAATTGAGAGAAGAGAAGACAGGATATGTCTGGCGGTAATAGCGCGGTGGTCCCACCTGACCCCATGCCGAACTCAGAAGTGAAACGCCGTAGTGCCGATGGTAGTGTGGGTATTACCCATGTGAGAGTAGGGTGCCGCCAGACTTTTAAATTTAGTGAAGCTCAGCAGCGATGCTGGGCTTTTTTACGTTTGGTATTTTATTTAATGGAGCTCTGATTTGTATAGTAATATCTAGAGCGGATAGTCCGAAGAATAACGGATTGAAGATGATAAGTTGATGTTGGAATGAAATGAGTTCACTAATTGCCTTTAATAAACCGTTTAATGTTGTGACACAATTTTCGGTGCATGGAAAATATCAAACATTAAAAGACTATATCACATTACCTAATTTTTATCCTGCTGGACGCTTAGATACTGATAGCGAAGGGTTATTATTGTTAACAAATAATGGTAAATTACAGGCAAAAATCAGCTCACCAAAGTTTAAATTACCCAAAACATATTGGGTACAGGTGGAAGGCATTATTAATCAAAAAGCTATAGATAGGTTAAGAAAAGGAATTCAATTAAAAGAATTTTATACCGCACCGGCTATAGTAACTTTTCTTGATGAACCATTGCAATTATGGCAAAGAGTTCCTCCTATTAGAGAGCGCAAAACAATACCAACTTCATGGGTAAGCATTACAATCACAGAAGGAAAAAATCGACAGATTAGGCGTATGTGTGCCGCTGTTGGTTTTCCTTGTTTAAGATTGGTTAGAGTTCAAATAGGCGCATACAATCTGTTTGCTCATCAGTTGCCATTAAATGAATGGCGATATATCACAACTCAAGATCTTTATTTATAACCAATATTGGCTATGATCAACGAATTCTATCTTTTATAATTTCTAAAAATATCGAATTAATTGGGCTTTATTCTAAAATAAGATAAAATGATATTTAGGTGATCATGGGATGAATTATTTATGGTTGAACAAAAAAAAGAAGGGTTTTTCTCTCGTTTAAAAAAAGGTCTTTTTAAGACTAAACAGAATATTGGAGCTGGTTTTTTAAGTTTATTCAAAGGAAAAAAAATTGATGATGCTTTATTTGAAGAGCTAGAAGAGCAACTTATTATTGCTGATGTTGGTTTTGATACTACACAAAAACTAATAAGCTCGTTAACTCAACAGGCTTCAAGAAAAGAATTAAAAGATGCTGATGCTCTTCAAGAACTTTTAAAACAAGAAATGAAGTCTATTTTAGATGGGGTAGATAAACCTTTAGAGATAAGTAACCATAATCCATTTGTTATCTTAATGGTTGGTGTTAATGGTGTAGGCAAAACCACGACAATTGGCAAATTAGCTCGTCAATTTCAACAGCAAGGTAAATCAGTTATGCTTGCTGCTGGTGATACTTTTCGTGCAGCAGCAGTTGAACAGTTGCAAGTTTGGGGAGAAAGGAATCATATTCCTGTTATTGCGCAGCATATTAATGCTGATTCAGCTTCCGTTATTTTTGATGCGATACAAGCAGCAAAGGCAAAAAAAATAGATGTGTTAATTGCCGATACAGCAGGGCGTTTGCAAAATAAATCTCATTTAATGGATGAATTGAAAAAAATAGTCAGAGTGATAAAAAAACAAGATGAAACAGCTCCTCATGAGATCATGTTAACTATTGATGCCGGTACCGGCCAAAATGCTATTAGCCAAACTAAACTATTTAATGAAGCAGTAGGTGTCACAGGTTTGACATTAACTAAATTAGATGGTACGGCAAAAGGTGGTATTATTTTCAGTATTGCAGATCAATTTAATATTCCTATACGTTATATCGGCGTTGGTGAAAAAATTGAAGATTTGAGACCTTTTGTTGCCGATGATTTTATCAATGCCCTATTTGATGAAAAAGATGAATAGAGAAAATTCATGATCCAATTTCAGCGCGTAAGTAAGATTTATTCTGGTGGTAAGCCAGCACTGCAGAATATAAGTTTTACTTTATCACCCGGAGAAATGGCATTTTTAACAGGACATTCTGGTGCAGGTAAAAGTACGTTAATGCGGTTAACTTGTGGTTTAGAGAAAGCTAATGATGGTAAAGTGTTATTAAATGGCATTGATGTTTCAAATCTAAAAAAACATGATATGCCATTTTTACGTCGCACTATTGGCATGGTGTTTCAAGATCATCAGTTATTAATGGACCATACCGTTTATGATAATGTTGCTATTCCATTGATCATTTTAGGTAAACCCGCAGAAGAAATTCGTAGCCGAGTTTCAGCGTCGTTGGATAAGGTCGGATTGATAGATAAAATGAAATTTTACCCAATACAATTATCGGGAGGAGAACAGCAGCGAGTGGGAATTGCGCGAGCAATTGTTAACCATCCAAGCGTCTTGCTTGCCGATGAACCGACAGGTAATTTAGACGATAAACTATCAAAAGATATTTTAAAACTTTTTGAAGAATTCAATCAAGCAGGTGTAACCGTCTTGATGGCAACACACAATATGGGACTTATTCGCCGCAAGCATCATAGAATATTGCATTTAACTGAAGGGCGTTTAGAGGTTAAAAATTGACACGTAATTCTGCTAAATCGAAAGAAAATCAAAATAACTTTTTGTCTCGTTGGAAAAGGCAAATTGGTTATGCTTGGCGCAATACATTTAATGATTTTACACAACATATTTTTGCATCATTACTGACTATTTTTGTTATTGCAATTTCTATTATGTTACCCACTATTAGCTATTTACTTTGGAAGAATGCTAATCAAGCTGCACATAAATGGTACCCAACACCGAATCTCACTGTTTATATTAATAAAGAATTAACTTCAGAGCAGACAGCTGAATTATTGAGCAAACTTAAATATTATATCGAGGTTGATAGAGTTGATTACCTTTCTCGAGAAGAAACAAAAGAAGAGTTTAAGGCATGGTCTGGTTTTAGCAGTGCATTAGATCTATTAGATGAAAACCCATTACCTGCAGTGGCGATTGTTATACCTAAAGAAGAAGCAAAAAATACAGAGGTAGTGCATCGGTTACAAGCTGAATTACTCAATATTGAGGGGATAGATGATATAAAGTTAGATGATAGTTGGTTTACTAAATTAACTGCGTTGACAAATATGGTGAAATCTATTGTTTGGGTTATTTCAATCTTTATGATTATTGCTGTATCACTTGTAATAGGTAATAGTATTCGTTTGAATATTTTTGCTAGAAAACAAACCATAATTGTTATGCAATTAATTGGCGCAACAGAAGGTTTTATTCTGCGCCCTTTTTTATATAGTGGAATTTTTATTAGTTTTATTAGCGCTATTATTGCGTTGGCATTATCAGAAATATTTATTTTTCAAATAGAAGCAATCATATTGAATGTTTCTGATGCTTTTGGAACAATAATTCATATTGAAGGTTTATTATGGGATGAAAGCCTATTAATTTTACTTATTACTATAATTATTGGATGGTTTTCATCATTTGTTGCAACAAAAAAATATTTAAAAATGACAAAAATTACCTAGCTATTTCTACGTAACTAACTAAAATATATATTAGTATTGATGAGTAGCTAACTTAGGGATATTTTTATTGATTTTACATAAAAAGGATGAACTAATTTATAGTCTGAAGGTCAAAGTAATAAATAGACAGTAGTTTTACGTTTTTTGATTGTTACATCTAATTTATGTAACAAGAATTAGTTAAGATAAAGGGGGAGTTAAATGAATACTGATATAAAAATCCAAGTAGGTGCTTTAATTCCACAAGGTAACATTGAATCATATGTTCGTATGGTTAACACTTATCCAATGCTAACTGCAGAAGAAGAAAAATCATTGGGTGAAAAACTTTATTATCATGACGATGTCGATGCCGCAAGACAACTTATTTTGTCTCATTTACGTTTTGTCGCTCATATTGCTCGTGGTTATTCAGGGTATGGTTTACCACAGGCGGATTTGATCCAAGAAGGAAATATCGGTTTAATGAAAGCTGTGCGTCGTTTTAATCCAGAAATTGGTGTGCGTTTAGTTTCATTTGCAATCCATTGGATAAAAGCTGAAATTCATGAATATGTACTTAAAAATTGGCGTATTGTTAAAGTTGCAACAACCAAAGCACAAAGAAAGCTATTTTTTAATCTAAGAAAGACTAAACAACGTTTAGGTTGGTTTAATAATGCTGAAGTTGATATGGTGGCCAATGAGTTGGGTGTAAGCCGTAAGGATGTGCTTGAAATGGAGTCTCGCATGTCGGCTCAAGATATGTCATTTGATGTAGATAGTGATGATGATGATAATTCAATTGTTGCACCTTCTCTCTACTTAGAAGATAGCAACTCTGATTTTTCAAAATCAATTGAAAATGATAATTGGGAAAATGACGCGACAGATAAGTTACATGATGCATTATCACAATTAGATGAACGTAGCCAAGATATTATTAAAGCACGATGGCTAGATTCTGATGATAGTAAATCAACATTGCAAGTGCTAGCCGATAAATATCGTGTTTCAGCTGAGCGGATTCGTCAACTTGAAAAAAATGCAATGAAGAAATTACGAGTTGCTATAGAAGCATAGTTTTGTTTATTAATGTTAACTTCCTAAACCTTACTTATAAAGAGTAAGGTTTTTTTACAACTGATGTTTTCGAGATTAATTTTATTAAACAGCGTGCATGTCGCCCAGAAGTGTTAGATTTATATTTTTTAACAATTTGCAACAAGCAAGGAAAGTAACAAAACAATGGCTAATTATTCATAATACCGAATAACTTTATGGGACATTAAATAAATATGAGGTAAATTGAATATAAAAGACTAAAACAGGTAGTATAATTTTCTAGGTAAGTTATGTACTAACTATGGGGTATTTAAAAGGCAATATTACTCTAATCGTAGGAAATGAATGACCGAAATGTCACTTATATTCTCAATTAGCTAAAACTTATGTTACCTAATACAACTTTTGGTATAGTATAAAGTTATGAAGAAAAGCGGATTCGTTATATTATTTATTTTGCTATTATCTTCGTGCAATAAAATTAAGATAATGGAAGAAAATAATCACGAAAATCCTATAATAGTTAATAAAGCGTTAAATGATAGTGATAACGATGCCATAAAAAAACTTATACATTTTAATCATATAAAAAAGGCATCTATAGATTGTTTAATAAAAAAATATCCCCCTTTATGGGATAAAACTTTTATTTTGGGTAAAAAGGATGGTTTTATTACTGAGTTTAGAGCTGGTTTATTTAAGTTTTTTACACAAAAACAAATAAAAAGCAGGGATATTAAAATTAGGGAAGTCACATGGGCTAGCAATAAAGAAGAAAATCTAACCGTATGGTTTGAAGAAAAAGATGATAAATGGATTCCAGTAGAACATTCCATCTGGAATAAAAGAGCAGTGTTTTAAAGTTGATATTATTTGTCAACTATTTTTACTCTATCCAATCTTGCCTGCAGCTTCAATTAAAGTTACAAATAAAGTATAGTGATTATTAATAACGCTCTTTAGGGTTTTAGCCAAGAATATAATCTTCAAATAAATTTGATTAATCGTATTTAAATAATATACAAAAAAACTAATTTCTTACAAAGATGTCCTTTTGGTATACAGTAATATTACCTAGTTCCTAGTGGTATGTCCACACTTTTTAGTACCAAAAAGATAAGGTCATAGATTCATTTTATATTCAATGGGTGACTGGTAATTTAAAGACGAATGCAGTCTATTATAATTAAACCAATCCACATAGTGATTAAATTGTAGCCTGAGCTGTTCAAGTGAATCAAAAATCGTGTTTGATACAAATTCAGTTTTCACCGCTTTAAATGTTGCTTCAGCAACGGCATTATCATAAGGGCATCCCTTATGGCTTAATGAACGCTCAATGCCAAATTCCTTTAAACATTCATCAAGTAGATGATTATCAAATTCTTTTCCTCTATCTGAATGAAATAACTCAACTGAATTTAAGTTAATAGGGGTTTGGCTGATAGCATCCATAACCAGTTGAGCATTTTTATGTTTTCCTGCACTTCGTCCCACGATTTCTCGATTGCTTACATCAATAATCATACAAAGGTAATGCCATTGTTGTTTTACTCTCACATAAGTTAAATCAGTCACTAACACTTTGCGTTGTTGGCCTACGGTAAACTCACGATTAAGTTGCTTACTTACTGTTGATTCGTTGCTTTGTTCTGTATTAGCACGATATTTTTTACAGGTATATTTTGATACTCATCCGTTTTCTTGCATGATTCGACCAATTCGGCGACGGGATAATAGTATGCTTTTCTTTCTAAGCGCTACTTGTAGTCGCCTTGTTCCATAGGATTGATAGTTATCGTTAAATACCGCTTTCACTTTTTTACTAAGCTCTTTGTCTGTTTTTTTACTGGTTAATTGTAGTTGATAATAGAAGCTATTTCTTGACACTTGTAAACATCGACATAACGCACGTAAACTATATCGATGTTGATTCTCGGTGATTAATTTGATTTTCGTCCTATTATCAACGCCGCTTGCTTTAGGATGTCATTCTCCATTAACAAACGCTTATTTTCTTTTCGTAGGGCTATGAGCTCATTTTCTTGAGCACGACGATTGGCCTGAGCTGTAAACTCACCAGTGGCTTGATATTGCTTGATCCACTTATCTAATGCGGATTTAGTCAAGTCGTATTCGGCGACAATATCCGCTCGTTTTTTGCCATTTTGGTATAACATTACCCTCTGTTTTTTAAATTCATTACTAAAACTGCGTTTTTCTCTTTTTGAAATGAGATTTGTCATTGTTGGTTCCTTTTGTTTTTTGGTTATCATAACAATGACCTTATTAAACTGGTACTAATTAGTGTAGCCTGTCCAAAATTGAATACATGACCCAAAATTGGCCGTATATCTAAGTCGATTAATCACACTTTTAGTCCAGCATCAGCAATAAAGCTGCCCAGACTCAGGCTAATACAACGCTACCTTTTAATAGTGTTATATTAGCAATGTTATTAAGCTGGAATAATTAAATAGAGATATTGTCCAGCATAGCTTGACGATCTTCGTCTGTTAACGTAGGTACCTCATAAAGCTGTTGGCAATTTACATTACTTATGCCAACTAGATTCAATGTACCAACAATCATACTTTTCATGAAATCATCCATATCATGTTGCAAAAGTACTTCTTGTGTAGAACCAAGCGTAACAATTAACGTTGCAGATTTATCCGTCAATAGTGGAGTAAACCCATTTTCATCATCTTTATAGGCAAAGCCTGAAGACAATACTCGATCAATCCAGCCTTTTAAAATGGCAGGTTGGCCAAACCACCATATAGGATAAATAAAGATGAGATTATCAGCTTCAGTTACCAATTGCTGATGACTTTTTACATCATCATTGACTGTATTGTTTTGCAGTGCAATAAAATCGTCAGTAGACAACACAGGCTGAAATCGTTGCTGATACAAATCAATCAAATTGTACTGTTCTCCACGACTGTTGATAAGGCTAATAACTTTATCCTTAATAGCATGATTGAAACTAAGCTCATAGGGATGTGCATAAATAATACAATGTTTCATTTGGTTACCTCCGTTATAAATTTCTGTTGTGAACGTTTGTTTTCTTTATCTGACGGTTACCAGTTTTTATTGGGTGTCTGTCAGGTTAAATCTGGTTCAGATTTTTTCTTCCCAGATCCGTTTTCCATCAAGCAATGTTTCTATTGGGGTTCGACCACAGCACAATTTTCCTTGATGAGTTCGTTTATTATTGTAATGATGCAGCCAATTGTCCAGATCTGTTTGGAGTGTTTCTAAATCTGAATAGCGCTTTTTACGGAATGTCACCATATAAAACTCATGTAAAATAGTTTTATAAAAACGCTCGCAGATCCCATTCGTTTGTGGCGACATAGTTTTTGTCTTAGTATGTTCAATATCATTAATGGTCAGATAAAGTTGATAATCATACTTTTCAATAGCATCACAAAACTCCGTTCCTCTATCAGTTAATATTCGAAGCATTGGCAAATTGTCGCCTTTTTTACCATTCCGTTTATACAAGCTTCCCCTTTAGACGAAATAAATAATAATGTCGCTTCAGCAACAGCATTATCATAGGGACAGCCCTTATGGCTTAATGAGCGTTGAATGCCAAATTCCTTTAAACATTCATCACGTAGATGACTATCAAATTATTTTCCTCTATTTTCGTTGTTGACCTACGGTAAACTCACGATTAAGTTCATTACTTACTGTTGATTCGTTGCTTTGTTCTGTATTAGCACGATATTTTTTACAGGTATATTTTGATACTAATCCATTTTCTTGCATGATTCGAGCAATTCGGCGACGGGATAATAGTATGCTTTTCTTTCTAAGCGCTACTTGTAGTCGTCTTGTTCCATAGGATTGATAGTTATCGTTAGATACCGCTTTCACTTTTTTACTAAGCTCTTTGTCTGTTTTTTTACTGGTTAATTGTAGTTGATAATAGAAGCTATTTCTTGACACTTGTAAACATCGACATAACGCACGTAAGCTATATCGATGTTGATTCTCGGTGATTAATTTGATTTTCGTCCTATTATCAACGCCGCTTGCTTTAGGATGTCATTCTCCATTAACAATCGCTTATTCTCTTTACGTAGGGCTATGAGCTCATTTTCTTGAGCACGACGATTAGCTTGAGCTGTAAACTCACCAGTGGTTTGATATTGCTTAATCCACTTATCTAATGCGGATTTAGTCAGGTCGTATTCGGTGACAATATCCGCTCGTTTTTTACCATTTTGGTATAACATTACCCTCTGTTTTTTAAATTCATTACTAAAACTGCGTTTTTCTCTTCTTGAAATGAGATTTGTCATTGTTGGTTCCTTTTGTTTTTTGGTTATCATAACAATGACCTTATTAAACTGGTACTAATTAGTGTAGCCTGTCCATTTTGCTGGTCCATCAAACATCTGGAACCCAGATAAGGGCTTCTTTACCCAGTCTACAGACCCCATTATGATAAAAACTTCCCTACTACTGGTGCTAATGGTTTGTACTTTTATTTAGGCATAGGTGGGGTAGGCCCAAGTACATTGAGTTGGCCATCGGTCATTCATGGTAATCCGCAAGTATGACAGTGGTTCCGACTAACCCATCTGCTGAGGATTGGCGTAGTTTTGATCGCCCAGGGGGATTACGTGTTACGTTAACGGGCAGATGAATTCCGATTCTCCAGGTAATATACCTCGTCCCTCTTTGCCAGCGACATTCGAGTTAGTTGGTCAAGATAGTCATGGTAGTGCTGTTATCAAGTATGGATTTAAGTTAAAGCAGTGGTTCGTCACCCGAGGTGAATATAATTACTATGGCTATTTTAATTCATTGTCTTGGTGTAGAAGTATCGGTTACCAGATGCCAAGAGTAAGGGATTTTACTAATTCGCAGTGTATAGGTGTCATGGGTGGTTCTGGCTGTGAAGGTTCAGTCGGCACCACGCCATCTTCATCTAGTAATCATTACCAGCGCAATATTAACGCCGGTTTCCTCACTGAGTGGGGCAACTTGCTCAACTACCCTGGTGCCAGTTGTACCGACGACCACTGGACGAGTGACGCTACTCCGGATAGTGAACGGTTCGACCGGTTCATTGTGTGGATAGGCACTGGTGAGATATACAGATACCGGTCGAGAGACTCTAGCCAGACTTTTTGCGCTTCGGTCCTTAAACCCTAGTCCTTGGTCGTGAGGTTGATATGGACTAATCTAGCCGAGGCTATTTAAGAAAGGTTGCTGCGTAAGGCACGACCTTTCGCTTACAAGATCGGTGAACTAATTAAATAACGAAGCGAATTGGTTGCGTAAGTGACCTGCCAACGCCGAAAGCGGTGTTAGCAGTGGTAAAATTGGCATATAAAAGAATAGCTAAATTAAACACATCACAAAAAATCTTACTTTTTTAAATCTAATCTTTGTAAGATCGCGCTCTGCTTTTTAAAAAGCTATTTTTGACTGTACTATTTTATACAATTGTTACATAATGTTATTATAATAACATTATGGCTTTATCTTTGTTATTTTTGTAACATTACTATTCATTTACCTACTAACAATATTTATTAGACATTATTACAAAGACAATTTAAGGATCTCGTTATGAGCTATGCAAAGTATATTGATCATACTTTACTCGCAATGAATGCGACGGAAGATCAAATTCGTAAACTCTGTGATGAAGCCAAGGAATATCATTTTTATTCTGTTTGTGTGAATTCAGGTTATGTTCCTTTAGCTGCAAGCTTACTCAATGGCAGTGATGTTAAAGTTTGTTCGGTCGTTGGTTTTCCACTTGGTGCTATGCTGACTTGTGCTAAAGCTTATGAAACCGAAATGGCGATTAAAGCGGGCGCACAAGAAATCGATATGGTGATTAATGTAGGCTGGTTAAAAAGCAATGATTGGGACGCTGTTAAAAATGATATCGAAGCGGTATTTAAAGCTTGTGGTCAAGTGCCATTAAAAGTCATTTTAGAAACCTGTTTATTAACGAAAGAAGAAATTGTTAAAGTCTGCACCATTTGTAAAGAAATCGGAGTGGCTTTTGTTAAGACTTCAACAGGCTTTAGTGTTGCTGGTGCCACTGTTGAAGATGTTAAATTAATGCGCAAAACCGTGGGCGATAAGATGGGTGTGAAAGCGTCTGGTGGTATTCGCAATCGTGAAACGGCGGAAGCAATGATCCAAGCGGGTGCAACACGATTAGGCGCAAGTGCAGGTATTGCTATTGTTTCTGGTAACACTACATCATCAAGCAATTATTAATCAATAAACCCATCAATAAGCGACGTTATGTTGCTTATTGTCGTTGATGGAATCTGAATGGAAATGCAATCACAAAAAAGAATTAATGAGCTCATTCAAATTTTAACAAAAACTGATAAGATTCATTTAAAAGATGCTGCTAAGCTGTTAGCGGTTTCAGAAATGACCATTCGGCGAGATTTAAATAGTGTTTCTGCCTCATTAAGTGTTTTAGGTGGTTATATTGTCAGCGATGCTCGTTATCAAGCAACACGATATTTTGTTTCAGACCAACAAGATAAACAAGTTAACGAAAAGTTACACATTGCTAAACGGGCAAGCAAATTAGTTTTTGATAATGATACCGTCTTTTTTGATTGCGGTACCTCAATACCTTTTATTATTGATGCTATTGATGATTCCGTTACTTTTACCGCTATCTGTTATTCATTAAACGCATTTTTAGCATTACAAAATAAATCTAATTGTAAGACAATTTTATGTGGTGGTCATTATCAGGCTAATAATGCGATTTTTAGCGCTATTGGACAGCATAGTGAATTAAATTCGATTTGCCCAAATAAAGCGTTTATTTCGGCCGCGGGGATAGATATTGAACAAGGTGTAACTTGTTATCATTTTGATGAGCTTGATATGAAATTGCAAGCTATAAAAAAATCAGGTCAGAATATTTTGATTGCCGATCATACTAAATTTAATCAAGTTAAGCCGGCTTTTATTGGCGAGTTAACGCTGTTTAACCAAATTATTACAGATAAAGCGCCTGCTAAGGAATTTATCACTTTTTTCAATAACTATAACATTAACTTGATGTATTAATATGAAAAATATCGCAATTTTAGGATCGACTGGCTCAATTGGTTGTAGTACTTTAACCGTTATTGCTCAAAATCCACATCAATTTAAAGCTTATGCTTTAGTTGGTGGCAATAATGTGATAAAAATGACTGAGCAATGTTTAGACTTTAAGCCAAAATACGTTGCCATGGCAACAGAGCAAGCGGCTGCTCAATTAAGAGCAAATCTTGCTAATCTAAAATTGGATGTTGAAGTGTTAAGTGGTGAACAAGCCATTTGTGATTTAGCGCAATTGCCAGAAATAGATCAAGTTATGGCGGCTATTGTGGGTGCGGCTGGACTAAAGCCAACCCTTGCTGCCATTAAAAAAGGTAAACGTATTTTGCTGGCCAATAAAGAATCGCTAGTAACCTGTGGGCATTTGTTTATGCAGGCGGTTAAAGAGTATGGTGCCAAGTTGTTGCCAGTAGATAGCGAACATAATGCCATTTTCCAAAGTTTACCAACGATGGTACAGCATAATTTAGGTTTTACTAACCTTGCCGATCATGGCATTACTAAAATCGTGTTAACGGGTTCTGGTGGACCATTTCGTGATTGGGATTTAGCCAATCTTGCACATGTCACCCCTGAGCAAGCGATTGCTCACCCTAATTGGTCGATGGGTAAAAAAATATCTGTCGATTCGGCAACGATGATGAATAAAGGGCTGGAATATATTGAAGCTCGTTGGCTATTTAATGCCAGTGCCGACGAAATGGAAATTATTATTCATCCGCAATCAATCATCCATTCAATGGTACGTTATCAAGATGGTAGTGTGGTGGCTGAACTCGGTGTGCCTGATATGTGCACGCCAATTGCTTATGCCATGTCTTATCCCGGTCGTGTGCCTTCAAGCGTACCACCTTTAGATTTTACGCAAATTTCGTCGTTAACATTTAAACAACCTGACTTTGACCGTTATCCATGTTTAAAATTGGCAATCGATGCCTTTAATCAAGGGCAAGCGGCTACCACAGCGCTCAATGCTGCCAATGAAGTTGCGGTTGAGGCTTTTTTGCAAAATAAAATCGGATTTATGGATATTGCTAAAAATGTATCAAAAACCTTAGAAAAATTAACTTTTCCTGAACCGTCAACTATTGATGATGTTTTTATAATAGATCATTGGGCAAGATCACAATGTGGCCAGTGCTAAATATTATTTAGTTTTAATAAACAATGAATTAAATTTAAGTAAGGGCAGTTGACAACCAAAATTATGTTTTACTGCCCCATTAGTGGCACTCTTTGTTAGGTCATTTGTTTCGCCGTTAATGTAGGGTTATCGCTAATAAATGATTGTAAAAATACACTATCAGGTAATGCGGTTAATGCGCCTTTTTGAGTAGTTGCTAAGGCACCACAAGCACTAGCTATAGTCATCATGCTTTCTAACATGAGCTTATCTTCTGGCATGCCTGATGATGCAATACTGCTTAATAATCCTGCTACAAAAGCATCACCCGCACCAGTGGTATCAACGCTATTTACATGAAACGAATCAAAAGTAAAGGTTTTACCTTGCCATAATACAATACTGCCATCTTTACCTTTGGTAATGAGCTTTAATGGTGCTTCATAGTGTTGTTGTAGTTTACTTAGTGCTTCATGCCAATCATTGCATTGTGTTAACCAAAATAGTTCTTCGTCCGATAACTTGAGGATATCGGCATCATGGCAAAATTGCGTAATAGTTGTGCGCATTTCGTTTTTATTTGTCCACATCTGCTCGCGCAAGTTAACATCAAAGCTGATTAAACCACTTTTAGCTGTAAGACGTTCGATTGCTGTTTTGACTGTTTGCCGGCAAGTATGCCCGACGAGAGCCAAAGAACAAAAATGTAAAATATCTTGGTTGAAATCAGGTATTGCTTGCTGAGACAAAAATTGATCAGCTGAAGGTGACACAAGAAACGTAAAGCTGCGTTCGCCATTTTGACCTAAATCGACAACCACAGTACTTGTTCGATGTTGTTCGTCTTTTTCAAGGCTTTGACAATCAACGTGATATTTACGGAAAGTCGTTTCCATAAATTCACCAAAAGGATCATTGCCCACCCGACCAATAAAAGCGGAAGGTAATCCTAATTTTGCAACACCAATTGCGACATTAGCTGGCGCCCCACCAGCGCAAGCTTGATAATTCATATCACCAAATGGCAACAAATCAATGACAGCATCCCCAAGGGACCAAACTTTAGTATTATTCATTTTTCAACTCGATTATAGTTCGTTACTGCGGTAATCTACCATAAGCATAGATTACTCTATCTCTGTAAAATACATCATCTTTTTTACTTTTTAATAACATCATTGATGTTTAATTTTTTGTTCAATTAATTATGGCTTGTTTTTAGAAGTCTGCCATAAACTAAATTATTTAACAAAAAATTCATCGTTGATATTAGAAATATGTGACTATCATCACATATTTTATCGCTAACCACATTAATAGTTAACGTTAACAATTAAATTAGGATACTATTTAGATAAAGGTATCTAATATTGGATAAAAAGGGGATTTTTATGTCTACTGCTATTGATAAAGCCAATCAAGCTGTCAAAAATTTAGAAAAAGTAATGAATAAACAATATTATCCGCATTTTCATTTAGCACCATCTGCTGGTTGGATGAATGATCCTAACGGTTTAATTTATTTTAAAGGTCAATATCATGCTTTTTATCAGCATCATCCTTATGATGAAAACTGGGGACCAATGCATTGGGGGCATGTAGTTAGTGATAATTTAGTCACATGGAAAAGGCTACCAATAGCCATTGCTCCTGATCAAGAATTTGATAAATCAGGCTGCTTTTCGGGATCGGCGGTGGATAATAATGACAAATTATGTTTATTTTATACTGGTCATATTTGGTTAAATGGGCAAGGTAATGATGAGCAAATTGAGCAAACCCAATGTCTTGCAACTAGTAAAGATGGTATTCATTTTGAAAAACAAGGCATCATACTTACGCCAAAAAGCGGGATTATGCACTTTCGCGATCCTAAAGTGTGGCAAAAAGATGGTAAATGGTGGATGGTAGTCGGTCAACGAACCCCACAAGATGTCGGGCAAGTTTTGTTATTTCGATCGGATGATCTAAAAAATTGGCAATTTGACCATGTTTTGGTGAGTGATATCGATCCTGATGTTTATATGCTTGAATGCCCTGACTTTTTTCCACTTGGTGATAAATGGATCCTTATGTTTTCGCCACAAGGCATGAAAGCAAAAGGTTATCAATATCGTAATCGCTTTCAATCAGGTTACCTTGTAGGTGATTGGCAACCAGGGCAACAATTCTCAATGATTAAACCTTTTCAAGAAATGGATTTTGGTCATGATTTTTATGCACCTCAATCATTTCTTGCTGCTGATGGCCGGCGTTTAATTTTTGCTTGGATGGATATGTGGGAATCAATCATGCCAAGTAAAAAAGATAAATGGGCTGGAGCATTTACCTTACCCCGCGAGCTCATTTTAGATCAAGATAATAAAGTTAGAAATCGTCCCATCAAAGAGCTTGAAGCATTACGAGAAAAGCCAAAATCATTTGAGGAATTAACCCTTACTAATGAGCTTAAAAACACCAATATCGAATCTATTAGCTGCGAGCTGAACGTTGAATTTGATTTGACGCAAAGCACGGCCGAACGATTTGGCTTACAGCTAGCAGCAACGAAAGACGGTAAACAAGCTACATTATTATATGTTGATCTACAATCTGAGCGGATTGTACTCGATCGTAGTTTATCGGGGCTTGAATTAAAAGGTTATCGTAGCGTACCATTACCAAAAAAACAAAAATTAACTTTGCATATATATGTTGATGCTTCATCTGTTGAAGTTTTTATTAATGGTGATTTATATAGCTTTTCAAGCCGTATCTATCCTAAGTTACCAGCAGAGCGAACTGTAAATCTATTTGCTGAAAATGGTAACGCTAAAATCACCAATCTAGAAAGTTGGCAGTTAAAATCTATTTATGCGTAATGCCTATTCACTGCCAATTGGCAGTGAAGTTTGGCTTTGAATACTGAGCTTTTTATTGAGAAGTTTTAAATGTTGTGCGATAAATGGCTTTTTAGGTAACATAATTGACCATACAATTTGTGTCATAAGTTTATTATTACTCCATACCACATAATCGCACAATAAATGATAATGTAGAGCCATCAACGCAGACCATTATTTTTAATGGTTATTAAATGTTTGCTTAGCATCGGGTTTATCATAAACACCAAAATGATCAACTATTGTACTGCTGGCTTTATTCAACCCTAAAACTTCTACGTGTGCACCTTCTTTGCGGAATTTAATCACAACCTTATCTAAGGCTGCTACAGCCGTTATATCCCAAAAATGTGCTTGGGTAAGATCTATTGTTACCTTTTGCACAGCCTCTTTTAAATCAAATGAACTAATAAATTTTGCAGAAGAGGCAAAAAATACTTGTCCATATACTTTATAAATACGTTGCTGTTTAACTGGTTGCTCCTTTTTAATTTGCAAATAATGGGCAACTTTATTGGCATAAAACAATGATGCTAGTAATACTCCCGTAAATACGCCGTAAGCAAGATTATGGGAAAATACGACGACAATGACTGTTGCAAGCATAACAATATTGGTTGAAAGTGGGTATGATTTAAGGTTTTTTATCGAGTCCCAGTTAAAGGTGCCAATTGAAACCATGATCATGACAGCAACTAATGCTGCCATGGGTATTTGGCTCACCCAGTCTTGCAAAAAAACAACTAATAATAAAAGTATAGATCCTGCTATCAATGAGGATAAACGCGTTCGCCCTCCTGACTTCATATTCACCATTGATTGACCAATCATAGCGCAACCAGCCATACCACCAAAAAAGCCGGCGATAATATTGGCGATACCTTGCCCTTTGCACTCTCGGTTTTTATCACTTGGTGTATCGGTTATATCATCCACAATAGTTGCGGTCATCATCGACTCCAATAATCCCACAATTGCTAATGAAATTGAGTAAGGCAGAATAACCAATAATGTATCAAGATTAAAAGGCACATTAGGGAGCAAAAAGGTAGGTAAGCTCGTAGGAAGCGCTCCCATATTACCAACGGTTCTTATATCCATCCCAAAATAGATGTAGAGACCCGTAAGGATAAGAATACAGAGTAACGGTGATGGCAAAATTTTTCCTATTTTAGGGACATAAGGGAAGAGATAAATAATAGCAAGCCCTGCAATAGTCATCATATAGACATGCCATGTTACATTGGTCAGTTCAGGAAGTTGTGCTAAAAATATTAAGATCGCTAATGCATTAACAAAACCGGTTACTACTGAGCGTGATACAAAACGCATTAAATTTCCTAATTTGACAAAACCTGCAATAATCTGAAAAATACCACATAGTATGGTTGCAGCTAGTAAATATTCAATCCCATGCGCTTTAACCAGACTTGCAACTAATAATGCCATTGCACCAGTAGCCGCAGAGATCATTCCAGGACGGCCACCCACAAAAGCGGTAATAACCGCTATACAAAAAGCAGCATATAATCCCACCTTGGGATCAACACCTGCAATAATTGAAAAAGCAATTGCTTCAGGAATAAGAGCAAGAGCTACAACAATACCTGATAAGACATCGTTTCTGATATTTGAAAACCATTCTTGACGTAAAGATTGCATTGAATTTTACCACCACTGAAAAAACAAAAGAAAATTACAGCGTGAAGCAATGTGTTAGAAAATTGTCAAAATTTGATAGGGAAGCCTGACTTCTGTGCATCACGCGAGCAATTATAATTATTATTGATAAGAACAACTCGCAATAAACTACACAGCTATACTCCAAAATGAAATTTATTTTTTATAATAATAAAACTTAACTAGTTGTACAAGGTTAATTTCTTAACTATAGTTAAATATTATAATATCTTAATGAGGTTAAAGTACGATAACATTAGTAATGTCTAACCTAAATAGAATAAATGTAATCTGTTGGGTTTTCACCCAAATATTAGCCTATGCTGACCTTAGCAAATGGCTCTCTTTAGTAATACAATTGTTCATATTCTTGTGGCAATATTCAACCACTAGTTAATAAGATATAGACCTACTTAATTATCAATTGAATGGCGTATATTTATGTTTGATAATAACATGATATAAATGATGGGTATTTTTACGTATTACACGCTAAATGATAAATACCGCATTACTCATTTTAATAGTCTTTAATTTTTCTTATAAGGATTGTCTTTCTAAATAAGGTGACGCTACAGGTATTATTTCATTTTGGGTTTTGCCATCAATAATATGTAAAGCTGCTTGTTCACCAATTTCATAATGAGGTAATTGCACTGTTGTCAATGGTGGATAAAATAGCTCACCAGTACCCACCATATTGTCGTAACCTAGCACAGCAACATCATTTGGAATATGAAAACCTCGACCAAGTAAAAATTGATAAGCGACAAAAGCGATTCGATCGTTACCACAAATTAATACATCAAAATCTGTTTTTTTATTACAATGTTGTTTCAATATATCAATTGTCATCATATATTCTTGAGCTAGGTTAGCTGACAAAATTGATGTGTGATAACTGGTAATATCCTCCAAATTGTTACCCGCATCAATCCATGCTTGTTCGGCTGCTGCGCGCCTAGTTTTTCCTGCTAGCGTTTTTTCTGATAAATAGATACATAATGGTTTTTTATAACCTTTATTTATCACCTTTTGCATGGCTTGATATTGACCTAAATAGTCATCAGGAATATAGCAAGCAAGTTGCTTTGAATCGCTTATGCAGTTAGCTAATACAACATTTTTATCTAATAACTTTTCAGGCAGTTCAACTTTTCTTAATCCCATTGTGGTATAGATGATACCGTTAGGGCGATATGACAGTAGGGTATTAATGGCATGATCGGCATCTTTATCATCAAATAAATTAACAATAAAGGTATTCCATCCATGATTTTGGGCAGTTTTTTCTATGGCTTGGAGTAATTCTACTGAAAACGGTGTCATGGCGGTTTCTAATGCTAAAACACCAATAGCAGAAGGTCCCGAGTTATCACCACGAATCTTTCTTGCCGATAAATCAGGCACATAATTAAGTTGTTCAATAGCTTGTTTAACTCGTTTATAGGTTTCTTTATTTAATTTGTCAGGATTATTTATTGCACGTGAAACCGTCATCAGTGACACAGATGCTAATTTTGCAACATCCTTAAGTGAAGCCATAGTTAAATCCTTTTGTTTAACAAGATAAAAAATGATTAACAGCCATTACTATGCATGATGATATCACAAATAGAAATGATAAAAAGTGTGAGGAGGTTAACATTTATGATAATCGATTCTATCTATTTCGTATTAAATATGGTCATAATGTTAACATTAACATGTTAACGTTAAACTTCATCAAATTTCAACAATATAAGAGTAATAAACATGAATATGATACAAAATAGAAACTATTGGTTCTCGTCAGGCTACCTTATTACGTTTTATGCTGCATGGTCGCTTTGGTGGTCTTTTTATGCCATTTGGTTAAAAAGTAAAATTGGCTTATCGGGTGAACAGTTAGGTATTGTTTATGCGGCTAATTCTGCTGCAGCCATGTTTTTTATGATTTTCTATGGCATTATCCAAGATAAATTACAAATAGGTAAAGCCGTAGTGACCTTCCAAAGTATTATCATGGTTCTTATTGGCCCTTTTTTAATTTATGTGTATGAGCCTTTATTAAAAAATGATTTTATTTGGGGTGTTTGTATTGGTGCACCAGTTTTAAGTGCCAGCTTTATTTCGGGCAGTGCTTTGATTGACTCTTTTATTGAACGTATTAGTCGATTATTTGGCTTTGAATTTGGCCCTGCTCGTTTTTGGGGATCATTTGGTTATGCTGCTGCAACGTTTGTTGCGGGTATTTTATTTGGCATTGATCCTCATATTAACTTTTGGATGGCGTCGGGTGTTGCGGTTATCTTTTTTACCATTAATATGATGTTTAAGCCAAAACAATATCAAGCATCACCAACTGAAAATAACGATACTGTTTTAGTAGAAAAAACAACGACTATACCAACAATGGGCGAAATTTTATCGCTGTTTGGTTTGCAAAAATTTTGGTTGTTTGTGTTGTTTGTTATTGGTACTTATAGTTTTTATACTATCTATGATCAGCAGTTATTTCCTAATTTTTATACTGGTTTTTTTGAAAAACCAGAAGATGGTTATCAAGTTTATGGTTATTTAAATTCCTTCCAAGTCTTTTTAGAAGCAACTTGTATGATTATTGCTCCTTATTTTATTAACAAAATGGGGGCTAAAAGATCGTTATTAGTTGCTGCACTAGTTATGATTTGCCGAATTGCATTATCTGCAACGTTAGATAATATTTATTTGATATCATTCGTTAAGTTATTTCATGCAATTGAAATTCCATTATTTATTTTGGCGATGTTCAAATATATTGTGGGTAATTTTGATGCAAGATTATCGGCGACCCTTTATTTAGTTGGGTTTAATATTTCATCCAATCTTGGCGTTATTGGGTTGTCATGGCTAGTTGGTAAATTATTTGATAATACCGGATATTCGACAACATTTTATGTCCTTGCCGGTGTTGTTTTACTGACTTCGGCGATAGCAATATTTACTTTAAGCGATGAGCAAAAATCAAAACAATAATAATCTTAAATTCGCGCTAACAATGATAACAAAATGGAAACATGGAATTTCCATTTTGCTTTTTAATGTGATGATAAATGAATACAAAACTTGCTTCTAGGTTAAGTTTGCGAAACAATGTTAGCAATTTTAGTTAATGTGTATAGGAACTTGTTGTGAACGATGCAAAGATTGTTGTTAAACCCCAAATGTTATGGCAAACCATTCGACAAGAAGCCTCAGCATTAGTTGAAAGCGAGCCGATGCTAGCTAGTTATTTCCACGCAACTTTACTAAACCATGAAAACCTAGGGGATGCTTTAAGTTATATTTTAGCCAATAAACTTGTTTCTCAGGTTATGCCTGCTATTGAAATTCGTGAAATTGCTCGGCAGGCGTATGAAGCAGATGAAAGCATTATTCAATCAGCTATAAATGATATTATGGCTGTCTATATTCGCGATCCTGCAACTAATTATTACTCAACGCCTCTACTTTATTATAAAGGCTTTTTATCATTACAAGCTTATCGGATTGCTCACTGGCTTTGGATGCAAGACCGTAAATCATTAGCCATTTTTTTACAAAGCCAGATTGCGATAGTGTTTGGTGTTGATATTCATCCCGCAGCTCAAATTGGTTGTGGCGTGATGTTTGATCATGCGACAGGAATTGTGGTTGGTGAAACAGTGGTGATTGAGAATGATGTTTCTATCTTACAATCAGTAACATTAGGCGGAACAGGTAAACAAAACGGTGATCGCCACCCCAAAATACGCGAAGGGGTAATGATTGGTGCTCATTCAACAATTTTAGGTAATATTGAGATAGGTAAAGGCGCTAAAATTGGTGCTGGCTCTGTGGTGTTGGATCCCGTGCCACAACATACAACCGTTGCCGGTGTACCAGCGAAAGTGGTGGGTTGCCCTGATTGTGAAAAACCAGCTTTAAATATGGATCAAGATATTTAATTATTATTAGATAATAAAAAACTCCGTTGATAAACACAGACGGAGTTTTTAATAATTGATTGGCTACTTATTGTTAAGATTTACATCCATTGTTGGGTATGGAATATTAATATTATTTTCAGTTAATCCATTTTTGATATTTTCAAGTAGATCACCTTTTACCGTGCCATAATTTTCGTTTAATGTCCAAACTAACACATTAAAATTCATCGAGGACGCATCTAAAACATCTAATCGAATGGTAGGCTCTTTGGATGTTAATATATTATTAGTTTTATCAACTGCTTGCTTTAACACTTGGTATACTTTTTGAATATCTGAGTTATAGCCTACATTGATCACTAAATCTAAACGCCTTTCAGGTAAGCGTGTATAGTTGATAATATTAGCGCTGACAACCTGACTGTTAGGGATAACAACTAGTTCGTTGGTTGGGGTAACAATAGATGTTGAAAATATCTGTATGGAGTCAATAACACCTTGCTGGCTATTGATGATTACTGTTTCACCGACTTTAAATGGTCGAAAAATAATTAAAATAACCCCAGCGGCAAAATTAGATAGCGAGCCTTGTAATGCCAAACCAACAGCTAAACCTGCAGCACCAATAACAGCGACAATCGACGCCGTTTGTACGCCCAATTGACCTAAAACGGCAACTAATGTCATTACCATAAAGGCATAGTACGACAAAGCGCTGACAAATTTAACTACAGTCGGATCAACGTGGCGATTTAATAATATGCGTTTTAATTGGTTGCTAATAAATTTAGCGATAGTTCTACCAATAATAAAAATAATAATAGCAAAACAAAAATGTGCAATATAGCTAAATACCACTCCATCGTACCTTTTGATAAACGAAATGGCATGATTTAAAAAATCTTCAAAATTCATCGTATTATCCTCAGTAATAGGTAATAAAAATTTTTATCAAGGTCTTGGGTTACCAAATTGACTAAACCAATTGTTTGGCTAATAAAGCCCAACGTGTATCAAAATTAGTGGTTGGTAGATATTTAAAACCTGAACGAGAATAACGTGCCATCATACCTTCACAATAAGCTAATAACTGGCTAGATAAAATCCGTTCGTCTGTTATAAAAGCCACTCCCTCACGAATTTTTCTTTCACGTAAAACTTGTTTAATTTGAGTCTCAATGCGTTCAAATAGTTGGCTAATCCGCTCTTGTAACTGTTCTTGCTCAAACATTAATGCATGACCGGTCATAATTCTGGTTAATCCCGGGTTTTTTTCAGAAAAGCCTAATATCAACGCAAGAATAAGTTGCAAGCGTGTAAAGGTATTGGGCTCTTCTTGCATAATGACATTAATGCGAGACAACAAAATATCTTCAATATAGGCAATTAAGCTTTCAAACATTTTTGTTTTGCTTGAAAAATGTCGATATAGCGCAGCTTCAGATACACCTACCGTTGCGGCTAATTTAGCTGTTGTGATTCTTTGAGTCCCTTCATTGGATTCAAGCATCGTTGCCAATGCTTGTAATATGTCTTCTTTGCGATTTTTATTTTTGCTACTCACGATCATTTTTTACCTGAATGCCCAAATCCACCTTCACCACGTGCTGACTCAACAAATTCATCAACAATGTTAAATTCTGCTTGTACAACCGGCACGATAATTAATTGGGCAATTCGATCGCCTGCTTCAATAACAAAAGGCGTTTGACTACGGTTCCAAACAGGAACAAATAGCTGACCTTGATAATCAGAATCGATTAAACCAACCAAATTACCAAGCACAATACCATTTTTGGAACCGAGTCCTGAACGAGGTAATACTAATGCAGCCAAGCTAGGATCAGCAATATGCATTGATAGCCCCGTAGGCGTTAAGATGGTTTCACCTGGTTTTATTTCAGTTGTTTTATCAAACATTGCTCGTAAATCAATGCCAGCAGATCCTGCGGTTGCGTAGGTAGGTAGTGGAAATTCATTCCCCAGTCGTTTGTCTAATATTTTTATATCAATTTTTCTTTTCATCATGACTCGCTTTATATCGTGTTATAACAGTTTGAAGTAACTGTGTTGCTAATTGTTGCTTACTGCTTAATGGTAACGTTTGCTCACCGTTTTGCCAATATAGTGTTAATGAATTTTGATCGGAATTAAAGCCAATAGTTTTATCTGAAACATCATTAGCACAAATTAAATCTAGATTTTTTGTGATTAATTTTTTTAGTGCATAAGTTTTGACATCATGAGTTTCAGCTGCAAATCCAACGACAAAAGGTCGATGGTTTTTTAGTGCTGCGACACTTGCAACAATATCGGGATTTTTCACTAATTCAATAGTAAGTTCATCGTTATCGCTTATTTTTTTGATTTTTTGCGTCGCAATTGTTTTAGCATGATAGTCAGCAACCGCCGCACACGAAATAAAAATAGTTGATTTTTGAGCGTGATTTAGTGCTTCATCGTACATCTGCCTAGCACTTTTAACGTCAATTCGGTTGACATTATTTGGTGTATCTAAATGAACTGGCCCACTAATTAACGTCACTGTTGCACCCATTTGTGCAGCCGCGTTTGCAATAGCAAAACCCATTTTTCCTGAACTGTAATTACTAATGTAACGAACTGGATCGATTTCTTCGATCGTTGGGCCTGCGGTAATGGTAATGGATACGTCTGAAAGTACTGAAGTTGCTTTAAAATAGTGTGCAATTTCTTCAACAATTGCGTGTGGTTCAAGCATGCGTCCAGGTCCAATATCACCACAGGCTTGGAACCCGTTATCTGGTCCTAAAATTAAGGTATTTCTTGACGCTAATACTGATAAATTATGTTGAGTTGCCACAGCTTTATACATTTGTTGATTCATTGCAGGTGCAATAGCAATCGGTGCAGAGCTTGCTAAGCAAATGGTAGAAAGCAGATCATCGGCAATTCCATTTGCCATTTTGGCAATAATATTGGCAGTTGCTGGCGCAATTAGGACAAAATCAGCCCATTTGGCGAGTTCAATATGACTCATAGAAAGCTCAGCAGATGGATCGAAGAGATCACAAGATACCTGATTGCCAGACACGGCTTGTAGGGTCATTTTGGTGACAAAATGGCTAGCAGAATCCGTCAGCACGACATGTGCTTGCGCACCTGCTTTTTTTAAATGGCGAACAAGATCAGGGCATTTATAAGCAGCAATGCCGCCCGTAATTCCTAATAAAATACGTTTACCAGATAAACTCATGAGAAGCTTCCCTCACACCTAAAATGAAAGCGCTATATTACCACAATTAAGTTAGATAATAAGTAGCTCTTTTGCATTGGCTAACGTTGCATCTGTAATTTTATCGCCACCTAATAATCTCGCTAACTCATTTAACCGTCCATTATTGTCTAATTTTTGCATATCTGTGGAAGTTTTTTTGCCATTAGTTTGTTTACTAACAAAGTAGTGCTGATTAGCATGCCCTGCTACTTGTGGTAAATGCGTAACGGTAATAACTTGCGTTGATTGCCCAAGCTCTCTTAATAGCTGCCCTACTTTGGCGGCAGTTGGTCCGCTGATACCGACATCAATTTCATCAAAGATTAACGCAGGCGTATCCATTTTTTTTGCCGTTAGCACTTGAATTGCTAAAGCAATACGGGATAATTCGCCACCCGATGCGACTTTAACCAGCGGTTGTGGATTTTGACCGGCATTAGTACTGACTAAAAATGTTACTTGATCAGCCCCATCGCTGTTTAATCGATTTTCGTTAAAAGCAATATCTATACTCAATTGTCCATTTGGCATCGATAATTCATGCATCGTTGCGGTCACATTTTTAGCTAACGTTTTACTGATTGTTAAGCGTTTTTGGTGTAATTTAGCCGCAATTTCAATAGCAATTTGATGATATTTCTTTATATCTGCTTTCAGTTGTTCGCTTTGCTCATCTTGTTGGTTAATTTGTTTGAATTCAGCTAACAAATTTTGATGTAATTCGGGTAGGGTTTCCGGAGATACATGATGTTTGCGAGCCAATGCAATTTGCTTTGAAATCCGCTGTTCAAGTTGCATGGCGCGAGCAGGATCAAGTTCTAAACGCTCGCTATAGTGGCGCAGTTCATCACTTGCCTCTTTAATTTGGATAGAGGCTTCTTCTAACAGGTTATAAACGCTATTTAAGCAAGAGTCGAGTTCAGCTAGTTCTTGAACGCTATTTTTTACACTGCTTAGTAAATTATTAACATTATAATCATCAGCTTCATCTAATAGCATGACTGATTGTTGGCTAAGGTTAATTAATTGTTCACTGTTTGATAATCGCTTGTACTCTTCGTCAATTTGTTGATATTCTCCTTCAATTGGCGAAAACTCATTAAGTTCTTTTAACTGATATTGCAAAAGTTGCATATGTGCGTCACGTTCTTGCCGTGAAGCTTCGTATTGTTGGTAAGTGCGCACTGCATCTTTCCATTGCTTATAAGCTTGATACATCTGCGTTAGCAGTGTTGGCTCATTCATATAATGATTCAGTAACAACTGTTGATAGTCACTTCGCAAAAGCCGTTGATGTTCATGTTGACCATGAATTTGAATGAGCATCTGCCCCACATCTTTTAATTGCGAAATAGGTACTGCACGACCATTAATAAAAGCCTTAGAACGTCCATCTTGATTAATAACGCGCCGTAAAATACATTCATTGCCTTCATCAAGTTGGTTTTCACTGAGCCAAGCAAAAGCAGCTGGTGTATCATCCAGCACAAAACTTGCAGAAATATCAACGCGATCTGCACCATAGCGAATCGATGAGGCATCGGAACGATTGCCTAAACATAATCCCAATGCATCAATGGCAATCGACTTCCCTGCACCTGTTTCGCCGGTAATAGCGGTCATTCCCGAAGTAAAATCGACAAGAAGCTGATCCACAATAGCAAAATTATTAATAGTAAGTTGAGTTATCATAATAAATTAATACATAAGGCTAGTTATAATATTGGTAGTATAGCAGTAAAAACACTGTAAATAAATACAGGTGATTGTTTTTATTTTTTGAGGTGTTTTGGGAGGGAAGCTTGTGTTAAAGTATAGGGAGATTGATAAAATTATTTTGTCGTATGAAGATTAATAATAATGATTAGATGCAACTTAAAAAAATGAGTTAGTTGAGTTTTGCATCAATTACGGTAAGCAGAGTGTAAAGGGATAATTGATTCTAAGTTAGATTGACTGATTATTTTTCGATAAAAGTTAAATAAAGAGAAATAAAATGGGATTACCAAAAGAATTTAGGACTGAACAAATATTAGCATTGGAAAATGAATTAAAAAATTTTGAAGTTGAGTTATTAGAAAATTTAACTAATGAAGACTTTAGAATATTAGGTATGTATATACAAACTGACAATTTTATTGATTTAAACATTAGGCGTTGTTTTAATATATTAAAAGAAAAAGGAATTTTAATTACAAGTCAAAAAGAATTACATATTATTCCTAATTTAGTTAATAAAATTATATCTTATCTTTCAGAATTAAACCTAAGCCATGAACAAAGAAAAGAAGCAGAAGAGAAACTTGAAGAAATAAAATTTCGAAGAAATCATAGAAATATTTTTGCTCATTTTGCGGCAAAAAGAATTCCTAATCAAGATGCAATAGTTTTTATGACAAATGATCCAATAGACATGAAAAAGATATTCAAACAAATAAGTCCCTCTGATGCAATTTTTTATGCTATATATGATATTGCTGATATAAGAGGATTAGTTAAACACGTATTATCGTATGAAAATTGGTTAGCTGAATTTACTTCAATGATTATTAAAATATAAGACTCTACTTATAGGGCCAATTCTACTTTGCTCCCTCCATCACCTTAACTGCGTACTCTCTAAAATCTTGATAATATTCTAAACTGCCAACTTTTTATGTACAAATCTATTCAACAACTCAACAAATTGGTACAACTCATAAGGATTTACCATGATAAGTCAACTTAACACCCACCCGATCACATTGTAAAATCACACGAAAAGAATATAACACATTCTATTTATACTGAATATTTATTGATCAAATAATTCCACCTGTTCACATTTTAAATTATATTGTTGTAAAAAATATTCAGGATTCTATACCGTTTTAATAATAAATAATCACATTCAATGATTTATTTAAGCTAGATTTACATAGTGGTTATGCTCGATTATTTTTCAACAACATGGACTAATTGCTTTGAAAATTACCTTTACCTAAAGGTGGCATAAAACACTTTATAAAGATTTCAAGGATTATTTTAACCAATGAATGTAACTATCCCCATCATTCCAATAACTTTTACAATCAGCCTATCCCTTTTATTCTTCTTTTATCTACTGCTGTGGAGTATAATCCGATGACGTATTTATTTTAACTATGGGATACCCAGTATGTTTGGAAATAAAACAAATCGCCAAGTTATTATATGGACCACCATTATTGGCGGATTTTTTAGTTCATTAGTAAAATGGGGTTCAGAGGTCAATATGCCTCCGCGCGTACCTGGCGAAATTTCGCCACCAGCAGCGCACATTGATGCATGGCTTGGTTGGCTTGGGATTAATTCCCACTCGCTTGATTATATTTACCAAGGGGCAAGCGTTTTAGGTGCGGTGACACTTTATCACTGGTTATTTAGTTTTGCTTTTGCCTTTGTTTATGTTGCAGGTGCATATTATTGCAACAAAATCCGCTTATGGTATGGGGCATTGTACGGCATTATTATTACCGTTGTGATGCACGGTTTTTTAATTCCATTGCTTGGTTTCCGCCATCCTGCTTATGATGCGGAAGGTACGGTTGGTTGGTTATGGAATTTAAATGGTTATGAACTTTGGAGTGAAATTCTAGGTCATATCTATTGGGGAGCATCGATCGAAGTGTGTATGATTGCGGTACTTGCTCATTTTGCAAGACCAATTCATGGTAACTGGCGCCAATAACTGGCTTAGCTTTCATCTGTTAATGTTCAATCCTACTATTTAAATAGTGGGATTTTTTATTTTAGTTGTTATAGTTAAAAACTATAACAATCCATAAAAAACTAGAATTATTCAATGTCTATTTTTTTTGTTATCTTTTTTATCACTAAAGAAAAATGATAAAAAGGAAATAAAAATGAATACTGCTGTTATTGGATATCCTCGTGTTGGTAAGCTTCGTGAACTTAAATTTGCAACAGAAGCCTATTTTAAAGGCAATAAAACCCAAGCTGAATTATTAAACGAAGCCAAAGCGCTACGTGCTGAGCACTTAAAACAACAAGCGGCACAAAAAATTGCTTTTATTTCATCGAATGATTTTTCATTTTATGATGCCGTACTTGATACCGCATGCTTGTTGAATGTCATTCCAAAACGTTATCAAGATTTAGGTTTATCTGAACTTGACCGCTATTTCGCGATGGCGCGTGGTTATCAGGGCGAAAAAGGTGATGTGCGTGCGCTGGCTATGAAAAAATGGTTTAATACCAATTACCACTATTTAGTGCCTGAAATTGAAGATTCAGTACAGATTAAGTTAACAGGTACGAAACCTTTTGACGAATATCAAGAAGCTAAAGCGCTAGGCGTGCAAACCAAGCCAGTTGTGATTGGTGCATTAACCTTTTTTAAATTAGCGCAGTATTTAGGTAAAAAACAGTTTGTTGATTTTAAAGCGGATATTATTAAAGCTTATCAAGAGATCATCCAAAAATTCACAACGCTTGGTGCTGAGTGGATCCAAATTGATGAGCCAATTTTAGTGACGGATCTAAATAAAGACGATATCGCTTTATTTACTGAACTTTATCAAGCAATTTTATCGGTTAAAGGTAATACCAAAATTATTCTACAAACCTATTTTGGTGATGTGCGTGATTGTTATAAAGAACTTGTCGCTTTACCTTTTGATGGGATTGGGCTTGATTTTGTTGAAGGTAAACAGTCATTTGCTTTACTTGAAAATAATGGCTTCCCTGCTGATAAAGTGTTATTTGCTGGTGTTGTTAATGGTAAAAATATCTGGAAAAATAATTACCAAAAAACCTTAGATTTACTTGGTAAAATCAAGCAAAAAGCCACAAATATTGTAATTAATACATCTTGTTCATTACTGCATGTTCCTTATACCTTACAAAATGAGACCAAATTAACCATTCAACAACGTGCTTATTTTGCTTTTGCCCAAGAAAAGCTGCAAGAGCTTGCTGAACTTGGTCAGTTATTTAATGATGCAAATCCTGAAAATAACACTGCTTATAAAGCTAATCAAACACTATTTTCCCGTGAACGTGAAGGTGCAAACCAAGCGGTTCGCCAAAAAGTGGCGGCATTAAACGCGTCTGATTTTACCCGTTTACCTGAGTTTTCAGTGCGTGAAGCAGCGCAGAAAAAGGCCTTTAATTTGCCACTATTACCAACTACCACTATTGGATCATTCCCACAAACGCCTGATGTACGTTTAAATCGTGCTAAATTCAAAAAAGGTGAAATTTGTTTGAATCAATACACTGAATTTAACCAACAAAAAATTGCTGAGTGTATTAAATTGCAAGAAGAAATTGGCATTGACGTGTTAGTGCATGGTGAATTTGAACGTAATGACATGGTCGAATATTTTGGTGAAAGCTTAAATGGCTTTGTGTTTACCGAAAAAGCATGGGTGCAATCTTACGGTACACGTTGCGTTAAGCCACCGATTGTTTGGGGGGATATTTCACGCTCTAAACCGATTACGGTTGAATATTCGAAATATGCACAAAGCCTGACTAATAAACCTGTTAAAGGCATGTTAACAGGGCCTGTCACCATTTTAAATTGGTCATTCCCACGCGAAGATATCTCTCAAAAAGAATCGGTATTCCAAATTGGATTGGCCATTGGTGATGAAGTGTTAGATCTTGAAGCTGCTGGCATTAAGATTATCCAAATTGACGAAGCCGCCTTAAAAGAAAAATTACCACTGCGTAAAGCGGATTGGAACAGCGAATATCTGGATTGGGCGATTCCGGCATTTAGATTAGTACACAGCAAAGTCCAAGCTGATACCCAAATTCATACACATATGTGTTATAGCGAATTTGCTGACATCATTAAAGATATTGATGCAATGGATGCTGATGTGATTTCTTTCGAAGCTTCTCGCTCTAATCTGCAATTAATTGATGTACTCAATGCTAATAATTTTAAAACTGAAGTTGGACCTGGTGTTTACGATATTCATTCGCCGCGTGTTCCACCTGTGGCTGAAATTAAAGCAACCATTGAAAAATTATTGGCAAAAATTGATAAGCAAAAATTATGGATTAATCCAGACTGTGGTTTAAAAACGCGTGGCGAAAAAGAAGTAATTGAAAGCTTGCAGCATCTTGTTGAGGCTACATTAGAAGTAAGAAAAACACTGAATTAGGCACTGTTTTTACAAAAAACTGAGCTTATTTACTAAGACATCGTACTTTACGAGCCTGAAAATTCCGTCGCCTATTTTGGTGGCGGAAATATTAATAAGGAAAATAAGTGATATAACGAATGGATGATACAAATGAAAACAAATCTATTATTTAATCAAAAAACGGTGTTCTCTTTTGAAGTTTTTCCCCCTAAAAAAACCTCACCTTTAGCAACCATTTATAGCACGTTGCGAGAGCTTGGTTATTTTAAGCCCGATTTTATTAGTGTTACTTATGGTGCTGGTGGTAGCTTAAATGGTCAAACCACCATTGATATTGCGCATTCGGTTAAACATACTTATGGCATCGAAAGTGTTGCGCACTTACCGGGGATCAATTTTGATAAAGCCGAAATGCAAAAAATCCTACACGATCTTAAATGTGCAGGGATTGATAACGTGCTTGCTTTGCGTGGTGACATCAGCCCGAATGTGCAACCTAAAGATGATTTTCGTTTTGCCAGCGAACTGGTGACATTTATTAAAGAAAACGGCGATTTTAACGTGATTGGCGCATGTTATCCAGAAGGTCATCTTGAAGCATCAACCCTAAAACAAGATCTGATCCATTTAAAAGAAAAGGTCAATGCTGGTACTGATCAACTGATTTCGCAGCTATTTTTTGATAACGACTATTTTTATGCATTTTTAGATAAAGCGCACGATATGGGCATTAATGTGCCGATAGAAGCCGGCATTATGCCAGTGACTAATAAAAACCAAATTGAGCGCATGGTATCGATGTGTGGGGTGAATTTACCGAAAAAATTCAAACAAATGATGGAAAAATATGAACATCATCCTGATGCATTTCGTGATGCGGGTATTGCTTATGCAATTGATCAGATTGTTGATTTAGTTTCACAAAATGTGGATGGCATTCATTTATACACTATGAACAATAGCTACATAGCCAGACGCATTAGCGAAGCTGTCGCAACATTATTAGCTGTACCAAAATCAAAATAGTGATGATGAAAAAAGGATATATCAAGGATTGATAGGAATTGGTTGCGGGGGCTGGATTTGAACCAACGACCTTCGGGTTATGAGCCCGACGAGCTACCAAGCTGCTCCACCCCGCGCCAAAGAGGTAGCTATATTATAGTAATAAAATAAAAAAGCAATACCTATTTAGCTTAAACGCTACATTTTTAAACATTCTTGAGTTAATCTAGACTATTTTCTAATATAAACACAAATTTACTTGAAAGTTTTTAACAAAAATTTTAGCCTTCTTCCAAAAATAAAGACAGCAAAATCCAACTGTGCTGAAAATAGCAATAATTTTATAACCATATGATTTCAATTAAAAAACAAAAATAAAAAATTAAATAAAATCAATTCTCTATCTGAACAGTTTTGATGAGTAACACACTGATTTTTTTACATCAGTATTTTAGTACACTTAGATAAATAAACAAAAGTCATTAACGTTAATATAATGATTAACAAATATCGGGGAGTTATCAACATGATGCTACTATCTAATTATCTAAAATCTACAGATATTGAATTAATCAATACTAATTTAAAAAAGTAGCTATGACAAACTTACAACATATTCTTAATGATCACTACACAGAACTAGAACTTAATACTAAACAAGATACCCAAACCTTACTTTTCATTAAAGCTTAAGTATGATTTTAACGGGAGATTATAATGAACTCGTTTTCAAATGTGCTTAAAAATTTATAAAGATGAAATGTATCTTGGTTATTATCACTATTTAACAACATTAGACCTTACCTTTGTTGATGAATTCTTTATTATCAGATAACCAATAAAAACACATTGTGTTGCATTTTATATTGAAATGCTTAAACGCCCTAAAATCTGGTCAAAGAGATTCAAGTAATAGATACCTTTATGTAAAAAAATAATTTTCTGTTTCTCGACTTTTTATGCATTTAAACAATATTTTTACGAAGATAACGTACCATACAAAGTGCTAGCAACATAATTAGATTAGTAATACCCAGAAAGAGACTTATAAAAAATTACAAACATTGAATTAAAAACTAACACAAACAGAAGGTTGTTGCAAAGAGACCGCTTAGTTGGGACAACTAAAGATGATCAACTACCGCTCTTTTTTTAGTTTATATTAAATACAGATATTATCGATTTTTACAATTCTTCGTGCTCCGTATAATCTTCTAACACCGCATCAGTCATACGTTCTAAATGTTTGGCTTTGCTAAGATCTTTTAAATTACTGTAGGGGATATAGCTACAACGATCTGATAATGGTCCACTTTCTAGTAACGAAAATACTGGACGACGGATCTCTTGAAATACCTTTTCCTGCCGGCTGTCTGGGGCGACAATATGTAGTTTAATATTCATATTGGGTTGTAAGGCGAGTAAATCCGCCATGCGTAAAATACCCGAATACACCGAAGTGGTATGTTCTACTTCATTAAGGGGATAATCAGTGGTCATGTTATTTTGTTGTAATAGGCAGTTTGTTAATAACTTACCATTTTATCAATGTTTTGAGTAAAAGAAAGGTGTTGCCAAATTTGGTCAGAATGAATAGGAATAGCTTGGGTTAATGGTAACCACACTTTAACACGAATATGAAAACGAACAATAAACGGATCATCCGATGCTAAAAAAGTGGTGTACTATCTTCATAAGGACCATCAATCACTTCAAGCAGACCACACCTGCGAGATAGTCGAACGAGATAACAAATAAAAATATCCCCAGCTTTTACTTTTTCTGCCAGTGATTTTTGTCGAACCCGAAAACCGGATACTGTTTTATCTGAATTCATAAAAGCTTGATACGTTTCGGGTGAAAAAATATTGGTGTAGTAAGCCATAAATAATTATCCGTTTTTAATTAACCTTATTTTAATGGTTTGGGTCTATTTAAAAGTAATCAGTTAAATTGTTGTTTAATCTCAGTCATCCAACGTGGAAGTTCGTCATGTAAGGCGAGATTGAGCATAAATAAATTATCAATATCTTTATTTGCTTTGCTTAAATCAATCGTTTCAATCATTTCAGCAAAATAAGGCACAATATCCGATTTTGATAGTTCAAATTCAGTTATTGCTTGTAATAATAGCTTGCTATCAATACCCCATTCGTTAGCAAACTGGTTAACGGCATGTTTGATTTTATCGTTTTTCCAATTGGCAAATGCTTGATCAAAATGGACTTGGCTGGATAGGCGACCTGTTAATAATTCGGAATCGACAAATTCCTTTAATATTTTTGCTTGCTGATCTTCGCCCATTTGACTTAATTCTTGGATTTGTTCGTAGATAATGCGCCTAGTTTCGTCGTTAACGGTTTGCACACCATCAACATGCTTCACTTTAGATCCAATTAAGCTAAGAATATGGGCAGCATCAATCACCTGTGTGCCCGCTAATTTGGTTTTACCGATTAAAGTTGGTGCTACGATTGGCTTTTTAGTCGTATTATCTTTAGCGGTTAAGTTTTTAAATGCGCCAACATATTGCAACCAACGGTGCTCTGTCATGCCAAAAGTGGCATTATCCCATTGATATTCGTAATATTGTTGGACAATATTAAGCTGATCATCGGCAACTTTAAACGCTTTGCTAAATTCAGTTAGTTTTTTATCATCATGTTGAATTAATTGCCATTGGGTTGGATCGGCTAAGGTTAAAACTAATTGCTCCAAATCGTTAGCTAAAATTCGCACAGCAGTGGCATAGGTTTCAACAATCGCTTTGCTACTGCTACCACCACTACCATATAGCTCAAGGGCTTGGTTAACCATTTGTTCGGTCAGGCGTGGGGTTTGGAAATTTACAATTGTGCCAAACTCTTTGCTAGAACCAAACACGCGATTGGTGCGTGAATAAGCCTGAATTAAATTTTGTAGCTTTAAAGTGCGGTCAACATAAAGAGTATTGAGTCGTTTAGAATCATAGCCTGTTAATAGCTGATCAGCGACAATCACTAAATCAATATTTTTACCATTACGACCACTACCGCCACGGGTAGCACGCTCGACCACATCCTCAAAATAGGCTTGTTCGCCATGCTTTTTATCACCGGCGATAAACTTAATGCCAGTAAACGCTGCGTAATCATTAAACATGGCACTGATAATTTCGGGATCGACATTATCTGGATCATTTTCGTTACCAAAGCTAAAGGTCATGGCGATATTGATTTTTTGCTGTTGGCTTGCAAGTTGTTTTTTAAATTCCTGATAATAGGCAATCACCCGTTCTTTATAAGCGACGGTTAAAATAGCATTAAATTGTTGCTGTTGAGATTGTGCTTGCCAGTTATTTAAAATCTCTGTAACCACTTGTGGTATATGAGTTTGATCATGATAAACTAATAGCTCTTTATCAATAGCTTGCTTTTCAACTTCGGTTTCGCTCCAGCTATGTACTAATCGGGCGATTTCGCGATCGGATTGTTCTGGTTTTTCGATTTTAATACGCTCAATAAGCTTATCGCGTAAATCTTCATAACTGCTAAATTCGCCAGTATTAATATAATCGACATGAAACCCGAGCACGTTGCCATCAGCAATGGCTTCATCAATGGTATATTGATGTAATTTAGGGCCAAATAACTTTTCGGTAGTGTTAATCACTTCGCTGTTTTCGTTTATTTTGCCTTTAATTTTATTTTCATCAAAAAGCGGCGTACCAGTAAACCCAAAAAATAACCCATTTATTTTAAAATGGTTTTTTATATCGCCCATCATATTTTTCATGGTGGAACGGTGTGCTTCGTCAACAATAAAGACGATTTTTTTATCGGCTAAGTGACTATCTTTACCCTCTTCAAGGGCTTTAACCAAATTATGCAGTTTAAAGATAGTGGTGACCACAATGCCATTTTGGCGCGTGCTAAGGTGTTTTCTAAGTTGCGCAGTGCTGTGCGTGTCATCAACCGTGACAGGCTCAAAGGCAGCATAGGCTTTAAAGTTATCACTGGTGCGGCTATCAAGTTCACGCCGATCGACCAAAAAGACCACTTTATCAAAATAAGCTCGAGTTGATAAAAATAGCGCAGTTTTAAAACTGGTGATAGTTTTACCCGATCCTGTAGTATGCCAAACAAAGCCGCCATGTGGTTTTTTATTGGGATTATCCCAACCAAATGCCGCCCCTTCTACTGCTTGTAAAGCAAAGACCTGATAAGGGCGCATTAGCATATGTCGGCGGTTTTCTTCCTCTTTGGCTTCATCAATGACTAAGTAGTCGCCCACCATTTGATGCGCCATAGGGATCATTAAAAAGTGTTCAATGACTTGTTGCCAATGATTGATCGGTTGATTGAATTTATTTGCCCAATGAAACACAAAGCTAGGGTTAAAGTCACTAATTGATTTAGGCGTGGCAAAGTAACGAGTTTCGATTTCACTACTTATTACCATCATTTGCGAAAAAGCCATAAAATTGTGGCTATATTCACCATCTCGATAGTAACGCTTAAACTGTTCAAATGCTTCGTCAAGGTTTTTATCGGTCCGTTTTTGTTCAATATTAATTAACGGTAAACCATTAATTAATAGCACCAAATCAAAACGATTACCGTTAGGGGTTTGTACCTCGCGGGCAATGCGATAACTGGAATCACCACCACGCACTTCGGCTTTTTTAAAGATAGTCAAGGTAATTTGCTTACGGGTGATAAGCGGGTTATCATCGCGATAGATGCCATCAATTTTGCCTTTTGACTCTTCCATGGCGAGCAATTTTGCCGCTTGGTAACTGTTTTGTAGTTGGTTAACTTTTGCCATTACTTGGCTAAATTCGTTATCGGTTAATTCAACACCTTCAAGTTGATCGGCATTAAGACGATTAAGTTCACCCCGCCAATGCGTAACTAAATCATTAACCGTTACTTTACGTCGATTACCATCTAAAAAGTCAGGCGCCTGCCATTTATATTTTTCTAATTCCCTGACAAAATTTTCTTGAAAAATTTTTTCTGCGGCATCTTTTACAACCTGACTCATTCCTTAACTCCTTTTATACAAACATTTCGTTTAAATAGGCTTGTTTGATGTGTTTTAATTTATCTAATTTTTTTTGTTCTAAATTTATGTGCTTTTCTAATAAATTAAAAAATGTCGATATTTTATTTTGTTCAATTATATCCGTTAGTGTAATAAATAATGTTGACAAAGAGCTAGCATTAATATGTTTGACTGTGGTTCCTGTCACTAAGGGAAAAATTTTCTTATGATTAGCATTTATTTGATAGGATAAATATTCTGCACTAATTTCATCTGAAATTGTTGCAATTAGAGTATCACTACCAGCTCTTACATTTTTTTTAGTGATAGTAGTGGTTCGAGCCAGACCTCTAGGAGTAACATCTGACATAGGGAAAAGTAAAGAATTCTTTGGTATAATATGACCTTCATTACTTTTAGACCAATGAATTACATTATCAATTACGGGAGAAAATTTATATAAGTCAGCATAGTGTATTACTGGATGTCCGTTATCTTCATTATTTAACACATCTTTTGCTAAATTAGCTCCCTTACTCCATATCGTCACATCCCCTAATTTGTTAGGCGTCCAATCTTCACAAAAAACACTAAACCGCAATCTAGGCTTTAATTCCCCCTCATTCGGAAACATTTCCCTTAGATAAGCTGATTTTAGGGTTTTGGCTTTTTCCAATTTTTTTTGTTGAGTATTAATAAGGTTATCAAGTTTTTGGAAAAAAATTCCAATAATTTTCTGTTCATCAATATTCGGAATAGTAGCATGCAGCTCGGATATGATTTTTTTATTTAATCCTCCACGAGAACCATCCCCAGAAGAAATCGAACGTAATTCTTCATATCTCATACCTAAATTTTGAAATAAAAACTCTGAATCAAGTTTTTCATTTGGTACTACTGCTGCAATAGACTGATTTGTTGTTATTTGTAATTCATTTATTGCGACTTTTCCTCTAGTTTTTCCTTGTCCTGCTAATGCGATAAGAATTGACTTCTCTTTTATCCAGCGTGCACTAGAACTATCAAATCCTTTTTGGGAAATCATATTATCTGTAGAAAAAATTCTTTTCTTATTTATTTCGCCAGAAGACATCCATGGAACTTCTTTCGGCATCCAAAAATCTTTAATTTGAGTACTAGGAGTACCACCAGTTAATATTTCAGCATATTCATTGAGTTGTTTTAAAAGACTCCAAGCCTCTCTATCCTCAAACGCCTTAAACCGCCGCTTAGGAATTAATTTCTTACTTTGACTCATTGCGTTACCACCAGATCTTGCATCATTGCTTGTAACTCGGCTTCGAGTTGTTCGATCTCTTTATCAATCGAAGTTAAGGTGTCTTGATAACGTTCGTTTAACATTTGCAGGGTTTTTAATTCGGCTTTAATCGGTTTTTCGATTAATTCGCTCAGTAACACAATGGTATTACCAAACCATTTTTTAGACATTAGTGTGTCAATTTCTTGATCCGTTAAGCTCAAAATCCGTTCTTGTACCGCTTCTTTTAATGCCAATTCGTCCGCTTTAATTTGTTTACTTAATGTCGATTTTTGGCTGATTAATTTATCGACTTTTTTAAGTGTTAAATATGCTTCAGCATCTTTTGGTGTCTCTTTTAACTCTTGTTTGAGTTTTTTATTATCAAATGTATCAAGCGGTTCGTCATCATCATTCTTTTTCAATGATTCATACAGCGCATCGTACTCAGGGCTGTCTTCGACTTTGGCTGCTTCAATAAGATCCGCAAGTTCGCTTTCTAGCGTTTGGATTTGCTGTTTATTGTGGTCGATATTAGCTAATTCATCGGCATATAATTCCGTAGCGATTAATTCGCTTGGAATTAAACTGCTGATAAAGCCGTCTTGCTCAGACCGTTTTTTAGCACCGCTACCTTTGTTGACCATATTCGGTACTCGGTTACGTGCTGCGGTATAAAAATTAGTGGCGGCAATAATTTCAGCGTCATGGAGTAATGTATTTTGCCAAATTTCGGCAATAATCTGATAGCCGTCATAGATATCAAGATGATTAAAGCTTGCTAGTAAGATTTTTATGTCGTTTAACATTACTTCCATCAGCGGGTGAATCTGTTCAGGATCATTAATTGCAATGATTTGTGACCAATAGCGGTCAATATAAGCTTGCGTTTGCTTCGCTAATTGCTCAGATTGTTGTAGAACACGTGCATCATTTAAAATTTTAGCGCTTAATTGACTAATCTCTTCTTTTAAAATGAAATATTTCGGACGAACAGGCTCTAATGCCGACTGTAATAGATCGGGGGTGGTGGCACGAATAACCGCCAGTTGCTCAATATTGTGCTGTGGTATACCACCTAATAAATGACCTTCAACGTCGTGAGCAATATCATCATCAATGGCATCAATATAGCGGGGGATATTGAGGTTGTATTCATTGGCGATAATCTCTTGGCGAGTGGCTAAATGGCTATAGCCAGCTTGCTCTTGACGTGATACATAAGTATCAACAATTTTGGCGATGTCTTTTTCTTGCAAGACATTTTGCTTACCGACTTTGATAAAGGTATTTGAGGCATCAATGATTAATACGGGATCGCTGAGCTGTCTATTCTTCTTCAACACTAAAACCACAACGGGGATGCCAGTGTTGGTAAACAGGTTGCTTGGTAAGCCGATTACGGTATCAATGTAATTCTTTTCTAATAATCGTTTGCGGATTTCTCCTTCGGCTGCACCACGGAATAAGATTCCATGGGGTAATACAATTGCCATGGTACCGCTTTGTCCTAAATGGAATAGTCCATGTAATAAAAAGGCAAAGTCACCTTTTGAATCAGGCGGCAATACGCCAGCTATTTCAAAACGGGGATCGCTCACTTTTAGCCCTGCACGATTCCAGTTTTTTACCGAATATGGGGGATTCATTACCACCGCATCAAATTGGACGCCCTCGCTAGGACGTTCAGGATCTTCAGGCCAATCATGGGCTAAAGTATCGCCATTTCTGATAGTCATTTTATTGGGTTTAACTTCATGCAGTAATAAATTCATCCGCACTAGATTATAGGTGGCGGTATTTTTTTCTTGACCGTAATAGGTTAAGCTTTGTTGTGCTTGTTTAGTTAAATGTTTTTTAACTGTTAGCAGTAATGAACCAGATCCAACCGTCGGGTCATAAATCGAACGGATATTTGGTGTTTTGGCGGCGATTTGTGCCATCACTTCACTTACTTGGCGAGGCGTATAGAATTCCCCCGCTTTTTTACCCGATTCCATGGCAAATTGCCCAATCAGGTATTCATAAGCATCGCCTAATACATCGCCTTTTTGCAAAGTGACCATATCAAGATCGGCAAATAATAAGATTAAGGCTTTAATATTTTTACTGCGTTCATGTAAATTACTACCAAGAGCGGTATCGGTTAAATCTAAGGTTGAATTAGAAAATAGATTTTTAAAGTCATCGGCATCTTTGCTATTGGCAATTGAACGTTCAAAGTGATTTAAACTGTCGATCACTTTTTGCACTTCAAAATTGCCTTTATTAATATCCGCGATCCAAGTTTGATAAAGATGCTCGGGTAAAACATAATAACCCAACGTACGTTGTAACATGCTTTCTAATTGAGGACCACGTTCAGCCATACCATTGTAATAATTGGTGATAAGCTCGGACTCGGTGATCTCATCTCGGGTTGTCATCGATTTAAATGCAGCTAATGTTTTATCGCTTAAAAATTTATAAAACATTAAACCTAACATATAATCTTTATAACGGCTGGCATCCATCGAACCACGCAGCTCATTGGCGCCATCCCATAATCGACTTTTAATCTCTTCAGATGTAATCACAACGTATTAACCTCGTTTGCTAATGTTATCTTGGTATAAAAATAGGGTTATTTTTAATGGTTTTATAACCAACCTAGTTTGCACTGTATTTTAGCGATAATTAGCGCAAAATCCTAGCTAAATCAGTCAAAGTCAATATCGCTGTAAAATAGAGAAGAAAAGATATTATGCTTAGGGTATCTGGAAGCTTGTTATTTGATAGAATGTATTTAAATTGGAAATTATGTGATAGCCCAATACAATATGTATTACTTTTATCAATGGTTAGGTTTTATTTGTACGTTAATGAATTTTTAGCTTGATTATTCTAAACAAGGAGCGATTTCAAAAGATGAAACAAGTTGGAAAAAAGAAAATGATTTTCTTTTTTAGTCCTGACAATTACTTATCTCAATGGTACCCTTGCCATTTTGTCATTGATAATATTACATTTACTAGTGCAGAGCAGTGGATGATGTATGCTAAAGCATTGTTATTTCAAGATGTAGAAAGCGCCAATACCATTTTATCTATCACTTCCTCGAAAATGCAAAAGCAGATCGGGCAAGCTGTGCGTAATTTTGATGAAACGATATGGGATAACAATAAGAAAAAAATTGTTTTTAAAGGTAATTATGCAAAGTTTTCTCAAAATGCGGAGCTTAAAAAATCGTTATTATCAACCAAAGATAAAGTTTTAGCAGAAGCCAGCCCTTATGATAAAGTTTGGGGAATCGGTTTAAGCATGGATGATGAAATGCGATTTAATATGGCCAAATGGCGAGGAAAAAACTTATTAGGTGAAGTTTTGATGGCAGTGCGCAAGGCATTAAAAGAACAATCTAAATTAAGTTATTAAATAAGGCGGACTTACATTTTTAGGTATATTTTCCCCAATAAGTAGATTTGTATACTCAAATACCATATTACCTGAAGCCTTATCGACAATAATTTACTGCTTTTCACTAAAGTCTAAACAAAATTATTCTCGCTTGGTAGGGCAATTTACCGTAGGCAACACTTTACGAGAGTATCGATAAAATGACCCAAAGGGATCCTCTCGCTCCCTTTGGGTTATGGCTCTGGGTTAATGTGTTTCACTAAACGCTAAAAACGTTTAAAACGAGGTACAATGCTAAACAATAAATAAAAGTGTAAAGGGTTTAAAAATTTTTCTGAATTATTCTACTAGCTATTGTTTAACATAAATCTCTATAACTACTCAAAAAACTTAATCACGCTATTTTAGTGTGATTATTCAGTAACAATGGTAAAGCGTTGCTTAATATGTTTAGCGTTTTCTGCTTCATCAATCATTGCAATGGCGTAATCGGCATAGCTAATTTGGCTCTGGCCTTTATTATTGAATAACACTTGCTCACCGCCAGCTTTATAGTGGCCTGTTCTTGCTCCATCCGCAATAAACTCAATAGCAGGGCTTAAATAAGTCCATTGCACATCATCACATTTTCTAAGTTCATCAAGCGCATTAGCCATATTAGTCGCTAATGGTTTAAATTGATCAGGAAATTCAGGTGTATCGACTAAACGAATAGTATTTTCTGGATTAACGTATAAGCTTCCTGCACCACCTACAACTAATAATCGATTAGGTCTATTTTTTAAAATATCAGTAAGGTGTTTTAAGCTGGTTTGATGTAATGGCAATGATTCTGGTGTCCATGTGGCAAAAGCATCGACAATCACATCAAAAGGCTTTAAATCTTCATAAGTCAGATCAAACAGATCTTTAACCAATACTTTTGCTTTTGGATCGACGTGAGAAGTTGGCTTACGTACAATCGCCGTGACATCATGCCCACGTGAAAGCGCTTCTTTAACAATTAATGAGCCTGATTTACCGCTTGCACCAATTACAGCAATTTTCATTGTATACTCCTTTCGTATTGTTTAAATTAATATTTTTTAAATTTAATAAATATCTTTTCGAAAAAATTAGTTACTAAATAAGTATTTTTAGATTAGTATTCAACGTTTCTATTGTAAAGTAGGTACTAATTAGTAAGATAGTTACCAAAATAATATTATTATTGAATTTAAAGGATTTATTATTTATGTCACTTAATGAAAAGTTACCACCTTGTCCTGTTGAAACCACATTAATGTTAATGGGTGACAAATGGAAAATATTAATTGTGCGTGATTTACTTACGGGAACCAAACGCTTTGGTGAACTAAAAAAATCGCTGACTGGCATATCGCAAAAAGTCTTAACTCAGCACCTGCGAGCTATGGAAAAAAGTGGGCTATTAACCCGTAAAGTGTATGCCGAGGTTCCACCAAGGGTTGAATATACGTTAACTGAGGTTGGACAAAGTCTAAAACAGGTACATGATGCCATGTTAGCGTGGGGAAAGGCTTACAAATTAAAAGCGGATGAGTAACCTTTTACCCATCCTTAAATTAATCATGATTAGCCGTCAAATTCTTCACAGCCAAAATAAAACTCATCTGATTTAACATTTTTGTCACGGCCGATAAGAATGATACTAGGAAAAGGATTTTCTTCCGTGACTGGGGCTGTATATTGATAATATTGACCTATATCACCCCAAGACATTGCTTCTTTTAAATCGGCAGGGATTGGGGTTGCTGCCATTGATTTGGCAAATGTATCTATATCACCTTTAGCAATCGCATAAAAGTATGAACCACTATCGCCTTGATATTTAATCTGTGACACAGTGGTATTCATTATTTCCAGCGGTTTAGCAAAGTGATACTCTAAATTAATCAGTCCATCTTCTTCTAAATTTTTTACGGTAATGTTTTGCTCGCTGAGTTGTTTAACCACTTTTGCATCACGACCATCAATTGGATCAACCTTGCATAATAAAGCCGCTTTAAATTGTGACTCAATGGTATTATTTGTTTCGATCGCTAATGCATATGTTGAAAAGCCGAAAATAAGCAGTGAACTGCATAAAAATCTGTATGACACCTTTATATTTTCCTTTTAAAATCATCATTTCAATTATTTCGTATTATTGCAAAAAATAATTTTATCGAATAGCGCTTATCAAAATTTAGTTAAATAAAGTCATTTTAATTGCAATGGTAAAATGGTGGACATGATATTACATCCTATATCAGTTATGTGATTGACAATGTATTAGGATGCATAATTTTATAACCTAACTTAACCAATTTCTTTTGCCTAGTAACAAGATCATTTTATGTAAAAAAATTCAATCTGATATGCATGCACAACACTTTTAAGTCATTAATAGATTTATTCAAAACCATCTACTTTTTTATTATTTAACTATTTGATTATGTATTGTAAAAACATAAATAACTTTATAACAATAGTCAGCAAAAAATTATCAACATTCTATTTTTGGTTAACAATAAATTAGTTTAAAATATGCATAAAAATAAATAACATAATCAGAAAGGAAAGCAATTGGACGGGACAAAAACATATTGGTTTTTGAGTGCTAGCTATAATGGCAAAGATCAAACCGATCACTTTATTAGTGCAGGCATTTGGGAAAGTGGTTATAACGATAAATATTTAAAGCTAGTGCGTTCAATTGCGGTTGGTGACAAAATTGCCATCAAATCAACTTATACGGAAAAGCACAATTTACCCTTTGATAATAAAGGCCTTAATGTTTCTGTTATGAAAATTAAGGCTATTGGGGTCGTAACAAAGAACTACGGCGATGGTAAATTATTGGAAGTCAATTGGCAACGAACTGATTTAAATAAAAAGTGGTATTTTTACACTAATGTCGCTGTCATTTGGCAAGTTAAAGCTGATAATTGGTTTTCAGAACAATTAATTAATTTTACTTTTGATGATAAGCCACAAGAAATTGACGTGTTCCGTAATGCTCCTTATTGGCGTTCACGGTATGGGGATATTAATAGTAACAATGTTAATAGTAATAACAATGCTGACAATATGAACGAATCAAGTAATGATACTTGGAAAGATATTGTATTAAGTCGTGTTAAACAATTATGTTATCAGAAAAATGATAATATATTTACTCGATCGGAATTTCTTGATCATTATAAAGAAGAAATTCAGCAATTATTTCCTAATAATAAAACGATAAAATCAAGCATTGATAATAGGCTTCAAGAACTGAGAAATGATAATATTTTGTTATTTTTGGGAAATGGAAAATACCAATTACTAGAGACAGATGCAAGCTATCTAGAAAAAGACAGTTCAGATAATCAAGACACGACTGAGCCAGTAATAATGAAGCAATCTTATTCCTTGGATAATTTAATCAATGAAGGTTGTTTTGTTGATAAACAACAGTTGCAAGCCATATTAAATAGCTTAAGGTTTAAAAAAAATATTATTTTACAAGGTCCACCAGGGACAGGTAAAACATGGTTAGCCAAGCGTTTAGCGAATATTATTGTTGGTTATAAAGATTCAAAGAATATCAAAGCAATTCAATTTCATCCTAATATGTCTTACGAGGATTTTATCCGCGGCTATCGACCAACCAGTGATGGAAAATTAGCGCTGATTGATGGACCTTTTTTAGAGATAATTAATCAAGCAAGGAGAGATTCTCAATCAAATTATGTGATTGTGATTGAAGAAATTAATCGTGGCAATCCAGCACAAATTTTTGGTGAAATGTTAACGCTACTTGAAGCTGATAAACGAAATCCAAATGAGGCATTAGAATTAACATACCAACACCAAAATGAAAAAGGCGTATTTATTCCCGCCAATCTTTATGTTATCGGCACTATGAATATTGCCGATCGTTCGTTAGCGATGCTCGATTTTGCTTTACGTCGTCGTTTTGCCTTTTACCATTTAAGTCCTCATTTTGGCGAAAATTGGCTCAACTATGTGCAAGAAAAACACGCCTTTTCACCGCAACAATTACAAGATATAAGGCACCGTATAGAGGCATTAAATCAATATATTAGTAATGATAGTTCACTCGGCAAGGCATTTACCATTGGACATAGCTATTTTACTTGTCCTAACCAAGAAATGGCTGCGCAAGATTGGTTTGAACATATTGTTCGTTCAGAAATCGAGCCTCTATTAGAAGAGTATTGGTTTGGCGAGCCTGAAAAATTTAGCGATGCGATGAATATATTATTAGGTAATGCACAATAATGACCACAATAAATAATCATCCGCTATTAACCAATACGACCGTTGCCAAAATACCAATTAGAAACATATGGCTACTTTTGCTCTATGCTTCTGATTATTATAAAACTGTAGGGCAAAAGCAGAGAATAGAACTAGAAAATAACCCAGAGGAATTAATAATGCTCGCTGCCAAACTATATTGTCAGGCAGCAAATAAATGGTTAATACATCATCTTGCCGCAGATTATCAGCTCACAACAAAAGCGCTTAATCGTGTCAGAGGAAAAATAGAGGTTTTAACTACTCAGCGTAAGCAATTATTGGCAAAAGGTAAAATTCAATGTCGATATGATGATTTAACGATTGATACCCCTAAAAATCGCTATATTCATGCTGCGGCTCATCTATTAGTAAAACAATTGAAAGATGCGAGCTTAATTGAACAATGTAGAAAAATCATTCATCAATTTACTGCGTTGAAAATTGGTCAAACAACGTATTATTGCTATGAAAAGGAGCGTTTTAACCATGCAAATTTTAAAGATAATACTTTAATCTCTTTAGCAAAACTGATTTTTAGCTTGTCAATTCCCACTCAATTCCAAGGATTACATACCATTGAACAACTAAAAAAAACCGATCATTGGTTACGTGAATTATTTGAAAAAGCGATAGTTGGCTTTTATCGTGTAAATTTAGATCCTCGGCAATGGACTATTTATGCGGGTAAAAAATTAAATTGGCAATATAGCAATGCGACTGATAATATCACCACCTATTTGCCAACTATGAAAACCGATTTAATTCTTGAAAATCGCGGTCATACACAACGTTTAATTATTGATACTAAATGTACTTCAATTCTAAAAGAAACACGATTTAGATCTAACTCGTTTAGTAGTCATCACCTTTATCAATTGTATGCTTATTTAAGAAGTCAGGAAAAAGATAGTGATCCTTTATCGGTTTGCGCCTCTGGCATGTTGCTATACCCAACTGTCGGTGCGACGGTGAATGAAAATATGACTATTCAAGGACATAAATTATCATTTTGTACTATTGATTTAACCCAAGATAATACAAAAATCAAAGAGAGCTTATTGGCATTATTAAATGATTTTTTACCTTACTAGCTTAAATTGGATGCTGTGATAATTTTTGCTAAAAAACCAAACAGTCAAAATGGAAAACCTAAATATCATATTGAAACAGGGTTTAATCTGAAAGTTCATTTCTGAAAGCTTATTGATAATAATTTCAAGATATTGTGAAAGGAAACAACTTGAAATCTAACAGTACTACAGGCAGCATCCACCTTATAACTGCTTGATTTCACTTAAAAATGTCAAATAAAAACTTCAATAAAATCAATGGCTTTCCTGAACGATTTTTATATAGAAATGCAATGAAATTTTTCATCTTTTTTGTTTTAGTCATTAATTGTGTCGCTAGTTTATCAAGTCGATATCAACAATCTAAAATCGCTATTTTTTCTAAAATAGATTAGTATGATTTTATTGATTTTTGTTGGCTAAATTTATTATGGGCATATCTTCAAACAATTTGACGATTAAAGATATTGCAAAGCTTTGTGGGGTAAGCAAATCGACGGTGTCACGGGTGATCAATCATGACCCAATGGTTAAAGCCAGTACACGCTCCAAGGTAATGGCAATGATTGAACAGCATCAATTTACGCCGTCAAAATCAGCTCGAGCCATGCGTGGTTATGGCAATAAGGTCATTGGTATTATTGTGACCCGTCTTGATTCATGGTCAGAAAATCAAGCTGTTCGCAGCATGTTGCCTATTTTTTATCAGCATGGTTATGATCCTATTATTATGGAGAGTCAATTTAGTGCTGCTAAAGTTAAAGAGCATTTATCCATGCTAAAAGACAAGCAAGCTGATGGTGTGGTTATTTTTGCTTTTACTGGGCTTGAACATTCATTATTACCCTTCTGGCAAAATAAAAGTGTGGTGATTGCCAGAAAGTTTCCTGCTCATACTTGTATTTGTTATGATGATATAGGAGCAGTAAACACGCTACTTACCTATTTATATCATTCACAAAAACATCAAAAAATTGGATATCTTGGTATTGATCAACAAGACCAGACCACTGGCGCTCGGCGTTACCAAGCTTATCTGAATTTTTGTCAGCAATATCAACTGATCCCAAATGCAGCCTTAGGTCAATTAAGTTATCGCTCAGGCTATGAGCTCGCCATACCGGTATTAGCACAAAACCCATCGGCAATTGTTTGTGCAACAGATAGCATCGCATTAGGATTAAATAAATACTTACACGAAAAACAGTTTGAACATATTGTGGTTGGTAGTATTGGCACTAGTGAGCTACTGAGTTTTCTTTTCCCTAAGACTTGTGCAGTTGAACTCGGTTTTGATAAAGCCGGTAGTTATGCGGCTCAAGAGTTACTGAATATGTTACAAAATCAATTTGAGCTGAAAAGTATCACCATTCCTTGCTATTTAATAAGTTAACCCGTAGTTATTTTTATTTAATTTGTGCTTATTTTGCTCTAATTTGTGATATCAATCACAAAAAAGGGAACGTTCCCATTTATTAATTATTCAATTCCATCTATGCTTAATCTATATTCAAAATAGCCAGATTATTAGTGAAATAAAAAGGCTAATTCTAATTTAAAGGAGACCTTTTATGGCTAAAAATACCCAATTAACTAGCCAATCGATAATGCAATTGATCGAGTTGATTGGTGGGAAAGAAAATATTGCCAGTGTTACCCATTGTCTAACAAGATTGAGGTTTGCCTTAGTTGATCCTAAGCTAGCTGATGTCCAAGCTATAGAAGAACTGCCTTTTGTGAAAGGTTGTTTTAATAATGCTGGGCAATTTCAAGTTATCATTGGTACCAATGTTGATAGTTATTACAAAGTATTGATCCAGCAATTAAATTTAGATGAAGCAAGCAAAGAGCAAACTAAAGTTGCAGCTAAAAAGAATATGTCTTTTTTTGAAAGGTTTATTTCTAACTTAGCGGAAATTTTTGTGCCATTATTACCAGCTTTAATCGCTGGTGGTTTATTACTTGGATTACGTAATATTATTGGCGAAATGCCAACTATTGATGGTAAGCCGCTTATACAAACCTATCATTGGCTGGCTCCAATTTACAGTATACTTTGGTTACCTTGCGAAGCGATTTTCCACTTTTTACCAGTTGCCATTTGTTGGTCTACTGTGAAAAAGATGGGAGGATCGCCAATTTTAGGTATTGTTTTAGGTATCACTTTGGTTTCACCACAATTGATGAATGCTTATGATCTTGGCAGTAAAATACCTGATGTTTGGGATTTTGGTTGGTTTAGTATCGAAAAAGTCGGCTATCAAGCGCAGGTGATTCCATCTATTTTTGCTGGTTTAGCGTTGGGTTGGATCGAAACACGATTACGCAAAATTGTACCTGATTACTTGAATCTAGTGATTGTGCCGATTGGTGCGCTTCTTGTTTCTGTGTTTTTAGCCCATTTTATTTTAGGTCCATTTGGCCGCATGTTAGGTAATGGTATTGCTTATATTGTTAAATACTTAATGACAGGTGATTATGCCTTTATTGGTTCGGCTATTTTTGGCTTTATTTATTCACCACTGGTGATTACAGGTATTCATCACACCACGCTTGCTATTGACATGCAGATGACCAATAGTATGGGTGGAACACCAATTTGGCCCATTATTGCTTTATCTAACATAGCTCAAGCTTCAGCCGTGGTTGGTATTATTTTAGCCAGTAAAAAACAAAATGAACGTGAAGTCTCTGTACCTGCGGCGATATCAGCCTATTTAGGCGTGACTGAGCCTGCTATGTATGGCATTAATTTGCGTTATAAGTTCCCGATGTTATGCGCCATGATTGGCTCGGCATTAGCTGGATTAATTTGTGGGTTAGCTGGCGTGTTGTCTAATGGCATTGGTGTTGGTGGCTTACCTGGCATATTAACTATCAAACCGATATATTGGTCAATTTATGCCGTTGCTATGTTGGTAGCAATTGTCGTTCCGATTGTTTTAACCTCGTTAGTTTATAAAATAAAACAGAAGCAAGGCACGTTAAATATCCGCTAACTTATTGATGTCACTTTTTATCGTTGTATTAACTAAACGATAAGTGATTAACTGATTAACAAAAAGAGTGCACAATGAACAAAATTACAATTCCTTGGTGGCAAAATGGGACTATCTATCAAATTTATGTAAAAAGTTTTCAAGCTAGTGGCGCAAATTCAACTGGAGACTTACAAGGTATTATTAAGCGATTAGATTACTTAAAAAACCTTGGAATTAGTGCCATTTGGTTAACGCCAATCTATCCGTCGCCGCAAATTGATAACGGTTATGATGTTTCGGATTATTACGATATTGATCCAAGCTATGGCACAATGGCTGATTTTGAGCTACTCATTGCACAAGCTCATCAACGAGATATCCGAATTATGATGGATATGGTGTTTAATCATACTTCAATCCAGCATCCTTGGTTTAAAGCAGCTTTAGATAAAAATAGCCCTTACCGCTCCTTTTACATATGGAAAGATGCCTCTCCAAATGGAGCAGAGCCAAATAATTGGTTATCAAAATTTGGCGGTAAAGCGTGGCAATGGCATCAACCATCGGAGCAATACTATTTACACTTATTTGCTAAAGAACAAGCCGATCTCAACTGGGAAAACCCAACCGTTCGTGATGAAATCAAGAAAGTGTGTCAATTTTGGGCGAATAAGGGGGTCGATGCGCTTAGGCTTGATGTGGTTAATTTAGTATCTAAACAACAGAATTTTCCTAATGATGAAAATGGTGATGGAAGACGATTTTATACCGATGGCCCACGTATTCATGAATTTTTACAGGATCTGAGTGCTAATGTGTTTCAACCCTATCAGTTGAAAACGGTTGGCGAAATGTCATCAACCACACTAGAAAACTGCCGAAAATATGCCGCATTAGATGGTAAAGAATTGACTATGACCTTTAATTTTCATCATCTAAAAGTCGATTATCCTAATGGCTATAAGTGGTGTTTAGCTAAACCTGATTTAATTGAGCTTAAAAAAATTATCGGTTATTGGCAAACGGGCATGCATAATCAAGCATGGAATGCCATTTTTTGGTGTAATCATGATCAGCCACGCATTGTATCGCGACTTGGCAACGAAAACCAATATCATACACAATCGGCCAAAATGCTAGCCATGTTGCTGTATGGTTTACAAGGAACACCTTATCTTTATCAAGGTGAAGAAATTGGTATGACTAACCCTCATTTTACGGATATTACTCAATATCGCGATGTTGAAAGCCTGAATATCTATCAAGAAAAACTCGCGCAAGGCATGACAAAGCAGGAAATCTTAGCCATTTTAGCCAGCAAATCCAGAGACAATAGTCGAACCCCAATGCAATGGGATAACTCAGTTAATGCTGGCTTTACGCAAGGTGAACCATGGATTGAGGTTGCCGATAATTATCCACAAATTAATGTTAACACTGCACTCAATAATCCCGATTCAGTGTTTTATTGTTATCAAACTTTAATTGCGCTCCGCAAGCAGCATCCGATTTTTATTTTAGGTGACTATCACGATTTTACCCCAAATATTGCCGATTATTGGGTTTATGTACGTAGTTACTATCAGCAACAACTATTGGTAATAATTAATCTTACTGATAAAAAAATCAATTACGAATTACCAACACAATTACAACATCTAAACTGGAGTCAATTATTAAGTAATTATCCAGATAGCCCGTTCTTAGGTTCGCAAATAACATTAAGGCCTTATGAAGCAATGTATTGGCTACAACAAAATAATTAAGCAAGCAATATGGGCAATCAAAGATAGATTGCCTATTTTTATATGATCATAATGGTAGTAAGTGATATAAAAACTTGTACATATTAACCAAAATTTATATTTCCTTAGCTGAATTTGACATTTCGTGTATCAAATCGCTGAATGCCTATTATGTCGTCACAATGGGTGGCAAACCATGTACTATTCAATTTGGTTAGTGCGGAGGCTTAATTTAGGATCAAATAGCGCATACAAATCCTATCAATGGCAAACATTCACTAACCTACCTGGCGATCTAGCCAATCGAGTAAGGAAATACAATATTTACCTTGTCTTATAAGATAAATAAGGCGGAAGAGTAAAGTGTAATATTATAAGGAAAGATATTAAATATCTAATGCTCTATTTAACGTATACATACTAAATGTCTATTAACATACGGCGACATTTTGTCTATAATCATTAAAACAGTTCATTTTATATAATTGTTCATATTTAAACGGTATAAAATTCTGAATAAATTTTACAAAAAATATAATCTAAAAAAACAATAGGTGGAATTTTTAGCATAAAATTAATGAGCAAATTGGAAAAGCTTTAGCAATGCCAAATTTCTCAATACATCAGATGACCAGAGCTATTTAAAATTAACGTTTCCAGTATTGTCATTGATTATTCACACAAGTAGGAAAAGGCGGGGGGAACATTAGCTAAATTACGGTAGCTATTTTCGCTGATACTTGGGTAAATATATAATATAGCGTTGAGCTAACTGGACCGTTTGTGCTAAAAATAATTGCAATAATTGCTGCTAAACCTGCAGCAACAACGGCGTATTCAATGGCAATCACACCTTGTTTGTTTTTAATAGATTTATTTAAAAAAGCTCTTATTTGAGTGCTAAGACCCGATAAGCACACCATAACTTTCTCCCTAAATATTTCCTTTATTGCGTAAACCTAGTTCTTTCAATTTTTATAAGGCTCGTCGATTATATAACTTTAACACCAAAGAAACAATAATTATTCGTAAAAATTAAAGAATAATATCAATAAAAAAGCCAGAGAAATAGCAATATTCAAGCAATTAGATTAAGAAGTCGGTTTTCGTTACTTTCTATTGTTGGTCAACCTAACGATGAATGTCATTGTTTGCGATTGTACCAATAAGCATAAACAGCAAAGACTTGTTGCAATTCTATTGAATGTATTGAAACACTCATCGAGTAATCGATGAGTAAACTTCGTTAATCAGAATGAGAGAAATTTAACGATGCTAGTCGTGTTTAATCTGGTTTAATACAGATATGAAAAAACTGTTGTTTTATGTTGATCGACATTGTAGTTGGCAATTTGCCAATTAAATTAAGTAGCAAAAAATAATTTCAACCTTGATTAACTATTGAAGCGTTATTGTTTGCCATCTGATGTGCTCGATAAAGACTTAGCTAGCCTGAGAGATGGTAAATACAAATGGGAACAAGAAACTTAATTCAACCAACCATGATATCATTAAAGGTCAAGGCTGACCTAAATGGATAGTGGAGGCATTTAATGCTACATTGCAAGAACATCTAGCCAAAATTAAGCAAAAATATAAAGTAGAAGAATAGTTTTTAGATGGCTAGATTTATTAGTAACGATCAGCGATAATCCTAAACAACCTTATCAAATTTGCTGCTACACTAATATGTTTATCATTTATCATTCTAACCAAGTTGATCTGCTTAAGACACTATTAAGTGAATTGATGCTCAGACAACCATTAGAGGACGTATTCATACCTGATATCGTTATGGTGCAAAGTCAAGGTATGGCACAATGGTTACAAATTGCGTTAGCTGATGAATTGGGTATTGTGGCTAATGTTGACTTTCTTTTTCCTACACAGTTTATTTGGCAGCTATACCAAAAATTGTTACCCAATGCGCCAACTGAAAATAGTTATAATATTGAATCAATGACGTGGCGTTTATATTACTTATTACCCCAAGTTATTAAGCAGCCTGAATTTATTGCACTTAGCCATTATCTTAATGATGATAAACACGATAGAAAACGTTATCAATTAGCAACTCGTATCGCTTGGTTATTTGACCAATATTTAGTTTATCGCCCTGATTGGCTGGCAAAATGGGAAGCCAATCAAACTGTTGCCGAATTAAATTATCATTCTGATGAAACGTGGCAAGCCGAGCTTTGGCGTAAGCTAATAGCTATCAGCCAACCTTATCATCGGGCTAATATTTATCAGCAAATGCTTGAGATTTTGTTAGATAAACATTTTGATCGTGCTTGTTTAGATCCGTTACCTGATCGTATTTTTATTTTTGGTATTACTTCGCTTCCCCCTATTTATCTCTCATTACTTTCAGCACTTGGGCAACATATTGATGTCCATTTAATGTTTAATAATCCATGTAAATGGTATTGGGGAGATATTGTTGAAAAACAATTATCAGATATCGAAAACACACCAGATAAAATCCCTAATCCATTGTTAACTTCGTGGGGGAAATTAGGTCGAGATAATCTATTTTTACTACAAGAATTTAGCCATAAGCAAGATATTGAAGCGTTTGTCGATCTGGATTGTTCTTGTTTGTTACAGACCATACAACAAGATATTTTGGATCTTTATCAAAGCGAATTTTGTAATAAACATATGTCACCTATGGATAAGTCCATTTCATTTCATGCCTGCCATAGTGAACAGCGAGAAGTTGAAGTGTTACATGATTATCTGTTATCGGTTTTTGATGAAGATCCTACATTGGAGTTACGTGATTGCATTGTTATGGTGTCGGATATTGATAAATATGTTCCTTATATTCGCGCTGTTTTTGCAAATGCTTCTGGAAAGCGATTTTTACCTTTTACTATTTCTGATCAAAAAGCCCGAAATATTGATCCGATTGTGCAAGGTTTTTTCACTATCTTAAATTTTCCTCAAAGCCGATTTACGGCCGAAGAGCTATTTAACTTATTAGAAATCCCTGCTATTGCCGAAAAATTTGCCATTAGTGAATCGCAATTAGCCTTGCTACGAACTTGGATTGTGGAATCGGGCATTCGTTTTGGGCTTGATAGTGCACATAGTTGGTTATTTGGGCTTGAACGGTTATTACTTGGCTATACGATGAGTAGTGAGCATGGGGGGTGGCAACAGATATTACCTTATGATGGTGCAACCGGTTTAGATGCCGAATTAATCGGTCAATTAGCCGAATTTATTAAAGTGGTAAATAAGTGGTTTGTTATCTTAAACGAAGAAAAACCACTCATTGATTGGCAGCCTTGTTGTCTTGAATTAATTAATGATTTTTTTGTCAGCAATTCACAACGTGAATCCATTTTATTGATGATAGCACAAGAGTGGCAAGCGTTGACTAATAGTGGTCTGTCAGCCAATTATATGGAAAATATTTCTATCACGATTTTGCATGATGCCATGCAATCACGCTTAGAACAAAATCATTTAGCACATCGTTTTTTAGTCGGTAAGATAAACTTTTGTACCATGATGCCAATGCGCTCCATTCCCTTTAAAGTTGTTTGTTTATTGGGAATGAATGACGGGGATTATCCAAGAATGTCGCTTCCACTTGACTTTGATTTAATCGCACAGCATCCAAGACGAGGCGATCGCAGTCGTCGCACCGATGATCGTTACCTTTTTTTAGAGGCAATTTTATCTGCACAAAAACAGCTGTATATTAGTTATATTGGTCGTGAGATGAAAGATAACAGTGAACGTTATCCCTCTATACTAGTTAATGAACTTTGGGATTATATTGCCCAATATTATAATATACCCATAAACACGGTTAGTTTTGCTAACAGCTTGGATTTTTTACGTGTAAACCATACACGCACACCCTTTAATCCTCAAAATTTTTTACAGGAACCCAAAAGCTATGCCGATGAGTGGTTACCTGCGGCATTACAACAAGGTGAAAGCCAATTATTTATTAGTGAAATACCTGTTATTGATGTCGATAATATCAATCTCGATGAATTAAAACGATTTTACCAACACTCTATTCGTTTTTTTTTACAAAAACGGTTTAATTTTTATATCAATTATCTGGATGATACCTTACCCGATACCGAAAATTTTAATCTTGATAGTTTAAAACGTTATCAATTGAACTTGCTGATTTTAAATCAGCTGATCAGCAATGAACTGCAACAATACGATGATTTTTATCAACGTTTAGCGTTAACGGGTGAATTACCCGATGGTACCTTTGGTGAAATTATTTATGATAAACAAGTCGAATCATTGCAACCATTAGCGAATAAAATTAACCAAGAACGATTGGTTATGACAACGCAAGAGGTCAATTTAACTATTTTGACCAATGGGCAACATGTCCAATTACAAGGTTGGTTAACCCATGTGCAAGAAGACGGTATATTGGCATGGCGTCCTGCAAAACTGTCGATTCGAGATGGTATTTCACTGTGGATTGATCATTTAGTTTATTGTATCTTAAATCCAGATCAAGTTGAAAATCAAAGCCGCCTCTATGGCCGGGAAGATACTGAGTGGCGTTTTTTACACTTACCCCATGATAAAGCAATTGCGATATTAACCACATTAGTGGAGGGTTATTTACACGGTATTAATCAGCCTTTATTATTGCCAGTACAAAGCGCATGGAGTTGGTTAATGGCTGCTTATAATAAAAAAACCGGTGAGATTGTCGCGAGCGATAAAGCTACCAATCAGCTTTTAAATACTTGGCAAGGCGGATTTAACCGATCTGCTGAGTGCGACAGTTATTATACTCGCCTTTACCCTGACTTAACGGATGCATTAATTGAACAAATTATATTTGCTTGCCAGCGGTTTTTATTGCCTATTTTATTACATCAAACAACGGTAAAATAAGGGGGGTATTATGTTTATTGATACACATTGTCATTTTGATTTTCCACCTTTTACCGATTATCTTGCCGATTCAATAGATAAGATTCGCCAAGCGGGTATTGTTGGGTTAATCATACCTGCAGTTAGTGCTAACTATTTTGATACTGTTTTACAACTAACGGATAATTACTATGAACTCTATGCCGCTTTGGGATTGCATCCTATTTATCAACATACCATGGCTGATTTAGAGCGGTTAACCAATATTGTTAAACAAAAACCTAAAAAATTAATTGCCATTGGTGAAATCGGACTCGATCGCTATGATTTACGTATTGATTGGCAACAACAATTATTATTTTTTAGGTCACAATTAGCGCTTGCCAAACAGTTTGATTTACCCGTTTTGATTCATTCACGCAAAGCGCACGATATTATGTACCACGAATTACACCGAGCCAACTTACCTTGTCGTGGTGTAATACATGGATTTTCAGGTAGCTATCAGCAAGCCATGCAATTTGTTAAGCTGGGTTATTATATTGGTGTAGGTGGCGTAATTAGTTATGAACGAGCGAACAAAACTCGCAATACGATTGCTCAATTACCGTTAGAATGTCTTGTGCTTGAAACTGATGCCCCCGATATGCCATTAAGTGGCCGCCAAGGACAAATAAATCGCCCTGAATATATCGCTGAAGTATTTAAAATTTTGACCCAATTACGCAATGAATCAGCAGATCACATACTGAACACGATTTTAACAAATACCTTAACGCTATTTAGTAGCATTAATAGAATAAAAATCACACAAAGCAACTAAAATAACTTTATTATTATAGAATGATTTTATTAAACTCATCGCAGGTTTATATGATCAGACTATGTAATCAGCTGTTTGTTTTCTCTATACCCCCTCTTTTATCAGCACTGCCTGCTGTAGTATTTTCGGTTTGGCACAATAATTTAGGTTGATTACTAGCTGGCTATTGGCAAGATAGACCTGTTAAAAATAAGAAAAAAACCAATAATTAATAAATAATATTGTAAAATGGCATTCATCTGCTCTCTTTCTTCATAAAATAGGTAGTAAGAGAGCTTAATTTTCCGAGCTTATATTCAACCGCTCACCTAGCATTTAAATTAATTTCAGGCCAAATTAAAATGAATAGCGAATTACAGTTACCGCCTTTTGTTTATCGAATATTACCATGGATTGCAGCATTTGCATTTTTTATGCAATCGCTTGATACCTCGATATTAAACACTGCGCTTCCCACGATGGCAAAAGATCTTAATGAATCACCCTTAAATATGCAATCGGCAGTGATAAGTTATGCTTTAACCCTAGCATTATTTATTCCAGTCAGTGGCTTTTTATCGGATAAATTTGGCACTAGAAATATTTTTGTGATGGCTGTCTCACTGTTCACACTTGGCTCATTGCTTTGTGCTTTATCCAATTCATTAATTTTTTTAGATATCTCGCGTGTTATTCAAGGTATTGGTGGCTCAATGATGGTACCGATATCACGTTTAGTATTAATTAAATCTTTTAAGCGTAGTGATTTTTTAGCCGCCTTAAATACTGCCACCATTCCCGGTTTAATTGGACCTGTTTTGGGACCGGTATTAGGGGGATATTTGGTTGATATGGTGAGTTGGCATTGGGTGTTTTTTATTAATTTACCCATTGGTATTTTAGGCGTGATAATTAGTTGGAAATATATGCCGAATCTAAAGGGTGAACGCATGCCTTTTGATCTGTTTGGCTTTATATTTATTGTGATTGCCTTTGTTAGTGCCACTTTAAGTGTAGAGGTTTTAAACCAAAATCAAACATATTATTTTTCATTGCTACTTGCCGCAATCAGCTTCTTTTTTTTACTTATCTATTATGGGTATGCCAAAAAGAAACCAACACCATTATTTCCCCTATCACTTTTTAAGATTCATACGTTCAAAATAGGTATTATTGGCAATTTAATTTGCCGATTAGGTATATCTGGCGTACCTTTTCTAATTCCCTTGTTATTACAGGTCGGTTTTGGCTACTCGGCTATTTTTGCCGGTGTGATGCTAATGCCAATGGCTATTGCTTCAATTTGTACTCGAATCGTTATTCCTCGTATTTTAGCTCGTTTAGGCTATCGTTTTGTGCTCGTTGCTAATACCATTTTAGCGGGCGTGATGATTATTTTAATGTCTCTACTAAATTTATCAACACCCCTTATCTTAATCAGTTTATTGCTATTTTGTATCGGTGGTATCAATTCTATGCAATATACCGCGATGAATAGCATAACCTTAGCGAACTTAGAAAACGAAAATACAAGTAGTGGCAATAGTTTAATGGCAGTGAATCAACAACTTGCTATTAGTTTTGGTACAGGATTTGGTGCAGTTTTACTGCGATTAATTAGCAACTCAGCTAGTACTATTCACGCATTTCAATTAACATTTGTTATACTCGGTGTGGTTACAGTGCTATCAAGCATTATTTTTGCGCAACTAAAAAAAGAAGATGGCCAAAATCTAATCACCCATAACCAAGAAACAAGGAGATAAGTATATGTTTCAGTATCAAATCATCCCCGTTACCGCTTTTCAAGAAAACTGTAGCATTATTTGGTGTGATCAAACCATGGAGGGCGCATTGATTGATCCTGGCGGTGAACCAGAACTACTGAAAAAAGCCGTTGAAAAACTGGGCGTAAATATTAAACAGATTTTATTAACCCATGGACATTTGGATCATGTTGGTGCGGCAACCACATTAGCTCAACATTATAATGTAAAGATTATTGGACCAAGCCAAGAAGATGAATTTTTATTAACCTCTTTGCCACAACAATGCGTACAGTTTGGTTTTCCACATACTGACAGTTTTTTACCTGATCGTTGGTTAAAAGAAGGGGATCAGATCCAAATAGGTAAAATTACCCTTGATGTGCTTTTTTGCCCAGGGCATACTCCAGGACATATTGTTTTTATTAATCATTTGGATAAATTGGCTTTTGTCGGCGATGTATTATTTAAAGGCAGTATCGGACGAACTGATTTTCCTCGAGGCAATCATACCGATTTAATTGCATCAATCACTAACAAATTATTACCTCTTGGTGATGACTTTATTTTTGTGCCAGGACACGGCCCAATGTCAAGTTTTGGTCATGAACGAATCAGCAATCCTTACTTAGTTTAAGCAAAACCTTGTTTTTTGCTATCCCGCTCTTTATCTTAGAGTGAGATAGCAACAAATTAATCTTAATGTAAACTTTTTATATAAAAAATAGTTTACATTGAAATACGTTGCGCTATTATAGTTCTACTATTTATGTATCAAAGGTAGAAAATAATGAAACAACAACTCTCTTCGTATTATCCAACATTTATCACGACACTGGTCAATTTATCTTCTTGGCAACGTAAATTATTGGCCACCACCGGCGCAGCATTACTTTTAGGATTAGCCGCTAATATTAGTATTCCGACTTATCCTGTTCCATTTACATTACAATCATTGGCAGTATTGCTAATTGGTGCTTTTTTAGGTCGTAAATTAGGCGCATTAGCAATAATCCAATACCTTTTTTTAGGTGCGATGGGATTACCGCTATTTGCTAATGGCAGTGGTGGGATTATGGCGCTAGCATCACCTTCTTCCGGTTACTTATATGGCTATGTATTTAGTGCCTATTTAGCTGGTTTTGCAGCAGAAAAGGGGTATGATCGTCGCTTCATTTTAGGCTTAATTGCATTTGCCTTTGCACATCAATTGTTATTTGTATTTGGCGTTGTTTATTTAATGGGCTATTTACATATTACGTTTATTGATGCGTTAAAAGTGGGTTATTTTCCATTTGTTGGTATTGATGCACTTAAATTTATTATTGCAACTTGTGTAATGTTTTCGCTATGGCGTTATCGTGCTAAAAATCAATAATATTCAAAGTGGCGATATCATTTTCCAAAGCCTTAACGACGATAATGATTTTAGTGATGCTATAAACCGTTCTGGCGCAGTGCCTAATATGGATGAGATAACAAGAAATATCAATCATGTCGGTTTATATATTGGCAATAATAGCGTCATTGAAGCGACACAAAAATATGGCGTAATTGAACAATCTTTGCCTGACTTTGTTGGTATGGCTAGACGTAATATCATTGGTAGGATCCATGATTTAGCTGTTATTCAAAATGCATTAAAGCGAGCTAAACATTGCTTAGGTTCACCTTACAATCATAGCTTTCATCCCAATGCGGAAGGTTTTTATTGCAGTGAACTGATTACTTATGCCTTTAAAACTAAACAAGGTAGTGATTATTTCGCATTATATTCAATGAATTTTAAGGATGTAACGACAAATCAAATTTTGCCTTATTGGATTGATTATTATCGCGATCTAAAACAGAGCATCCCACAACAAGAGCTCGGTTCGCATCCACAACAATTACTCAGACAAAAACACTTATTCAAGACAATCCTAACACTTGAATTATCCTAAAAGGAGGTAATTAACACAAAAAATCATTTTACTATTGACATAGCGCCATTAAATCTATAATATGTGCGCTACATTTCGGTTCCTCCATAGTTCAGTCGGTAGAACGGCGGACTGTTAATCCGTATGTCACAGGTTCAAGTCCTGTTGGAGGAGCCAACTTCTAAATCCCAAAGCCATCTGAGATAAATTACTTCTTATACACAGCTTCTTTCCTTTATTCCAAATTTTTATCCTGTTGATATTAAAAGTCTATATTGTATTTGCGAAAAAATTATTCATAATAAATTTATTGTTAGATATATATAATGTCATTGAACCATGATTTTGGTGATAATATTTATAGGCAAGGAGTCTTTATTAATGCATATACATTTTATTATTCATGAAGCTTTTGAAGCGCCTGGAGCTTATGAACAATGGGCGATAAATAATCATCACACTATAACTTATTCTCGCATTTATCTTAATGAACCGCTTCCTAATTGCATTGATGATATCGACTTTCTTATTGTTATGGGTGGTCCACAATCGCCGTCAACAACCAAACAAGAGTGTGCCCATTTTGATTCCATAGCAGAACAAGGCGTGATCTTATCTGCGATAAAAGCGGGTAAAATGGTCATTGGTGTGTGTCTAGGTGCACAATTAATTGGCGAAGCATTAGGGGCAAACTATGCCAAAAGCCCAGAAAAAGAGATTGGGAAGTTTCCTATTACACTAACTGAAATCGGTAAAGCCAATCCTTTATTTGCTGATTTTGGAAGTGCATTAGAAGTTGGCCATTGGCACAATGATATGCCTGGTTTAACCAAAGATGCCCAAATTATTGCTTATAGTGAAGGCTGCCCTCGGCAAATCATTGCTTATAATAAATTCGTTTATGGGTTTCAATGCCATATGGAGTTCACGCCTGAAGTTGTTGAATTGCTGATTGCCCATTCGCAAAAAGAGCTTAATCAAGCTGCCAATTACCGCTTTGTTGATACGCCTGAAATGCTTCGCTCGCATGATTACACGGCAATGAATCAAAAACTTTTCGCTTTTCTCGACAAGTTGAGCCAGCACTATCAATCATCTTTAGAAAAATAACTGATTATATATTGTAGATAAGGGAATAGAAAATATGAAAGGTATCATTGTCGATAAACCGATAAAACGCAGTAAATTAAGGCTGAAATTAGGCAAAGAGTATTTTATCTTAAAACGAAAATTAGATTGGTGGCGACATCGTAACATTTATAGTACTGTCGACATAAATAATAATACCTGTTGTTATTCACACAAAAAACATCAGTCTGTTTTATTAAGACCACTAAAAGATGTTGATATGTATTTACAATATAACAAGATCACGAATCTTAGATTAGCCATTGAAAAACTTAATGGTTCAATCATTAAGCCCAATCAACGTTTTTCGATCTGGCAAAAAGTAGGGCGTCCATCCAAAAAACGAGGATTTTTAGAAGGGCTATCATTACATAATGGACAGATAGGCAAAGATATTGGTGGTGGATTATGCCAATTAGGTAATTTGATTTATTGGATTGTGTTACATTCTGATCTCACCATTATGGAGCGTTGGCGGCATAGTTTTGATGTTTTCCCCGATATCAATCGTACAATTCCTTTTGCTTGTGGCGCGACCTTGTCTTATAACTATGTAGATTTACAATTACTCAATAAAACTAATACCACTTACCGGCTTAATCTTTGGCTTGATGATCAATATTTACATGGTGAATTACTTGCTAATATCCCCTTAACTCATCATTATGAAATCCTAGAAACCGATCATCGCATTGAACAACAGTGGTGGGGAGGCTACACCAGACATAATAAAATATGGCAACGCAAAACACATTTAATTGATAACCATGTCGAAGAAAAGCTCATCAGCGAAAACCATGCAATTATGATGTATACTCCATTTATAGCAAGTAATGAAAGCTAATTAGAAAAATAATCATCAGCCTAATCACAGATAGCCACTAACTATCTAAGTGATAGTTTGAGGGCTATTCTAATAGCCCGTATACTCATAAGATAAAGTAGTTGATAATACCTAATATATGAAAGGAGCAAATTTCATGGCTTATACTTTACCCCCTTTACCTTATGCTTATGATGCATTAGAACCTTATATCGATTCTGAAACGATGCATCTTCATCACGATAAACATCATCAAACCTATGTCAACAATGCCAATGCTATCGTTGAAACTTTACCTGCTGAAATTAAAGAATTTAGCCCAAGCGATTTATTAAAAAATTTAGATAAAGTGCCGGCTGATAAACTTACTGGCATTAAAAATAATGTAGGTGGTCATGTTAATCACACGCTTTTCTGGGAATTATTAAAAATCGGTACCGAACTAAAAGGTGAACTTAAAGCTGCCATCGAAAAAGATTTTGGTTCAGTTGATGCATTTAAAGAAAAATTTGCAGCAGCGGCAGCCACTCGCTTTGGATCTGGTTGGGCTTGGTTAGTATTACAAAATGGTAAACTTGAAGTGGTTTCAACAGCTAACCAAGATTCTCCAATAATGGGGGATAAATTTGCTGGCGTTTTTGGTACACCTATCCTAACGCTTGATGTTTGGGAACATGCTTATTATTTGAAATACCAAAATCGTCGTGTTGATTACATCGGTGCATTTTGGAATGTGGTTAACTGGGATAAAGTTGCTGAGCTATACGCTGAAGCAAAAAAATAACCTAGCTTGCACTAAATATCTTCAACTAAAAAGATGGCGCTTTATGCGCTATTTTTACTTTTCGCTGAGCACTTTATTCATCAAGTTTAAGTCAAAACGGTAATTGGCAATTGCTAAATTATGCCCAAATCCGCTACAATGAACGCTTGTAAAAAATCATAAAACTGAGCAAATCAATTTAAATCATGTTTGAAATTAATCCTGTTAAATCAAAGATAGCAGAACTTACCGAACGCACGGCTGTGATTCGGGGGTATCTTTGACTATGATGTAAAAAAAGAACGGCTCGAAGAAGTCAATGCTGAATTAGAGCAATCCGAAGTTTGGGCCGATCCCGAAAAAGCGCAAGCGTTAGGTAAAGAGCGCGTCGCACTAGATGAAATTATCAATACTATCAATTCATTAACGCAAGGTCTTGACGATGTTGAAGGCTTACTTGAACTGGCTATTGAAGCGGAAGATCAAGAGACTTTCGATGAAGCAAACAGCGAACTTGATCAACTAGAAAAAAAACTGGCCGGCCTTGAATTTCGGCGTATGTTTTCAGGCAATTACGATAGCGCAGATTGTTATTTGGATATCCAATCAGGCTCAGGAGGCACTGAAGCACAAGATTGGGCTGAAATGTTACTTAGGATGTATTTGCGTTGGGCTGAATCAAAAGGCTTTGCAACCGACGTGATGGAAGTCTCTGATGGCGATGTTGCCGGTATTAAATCAGCAACGATTAAAGTATCGGGTGATTATGCTTACGGTTGGTTACGTACGGAAACTGGGGTGCATCGCCTTGTCCGTAAAAGCCCATTTGACTCAGGCAATCGACGCCACACCTCGTTTTCGTCAGTATTTGTTTATCCTGAAATTGATGATGATATTGATATCGACATTAACCCAGCCGATCTTCGCATTGATGTGTACCGTGCATCGGGTGCCGGTGGGCAGCATGTGAATAAAACCGAGTCTGCCGTACGTATTACCCATATTCCAACTGGTATTGTGACGCAGTGTCAAAATAACCGTTCACAACATAGCAATAAAGATCAAGCTATGAAGCAGTTAAAAGCAAAACTGTATGAGCTTGAGATGCAGAAAAAAAATGCCGAAAAACAACAGATGGAAGAAAACAAATCTGACATCGGCTGGGGCAGTCAAATTCGCTCTTACGTGCTTGATGATTCACGTATTAAAGATTTACGCACTGGCGTTGAAACGCGTAATACGCAGGCCGTATTAGATGGCGATTTAGATCAATTTATTGAAGAAAGCTTAAAAGCAGGCTTATAAACCGCTTGGCTATAAATAAAAGGTAAAACTATGTCAACAGAGCAGCAAGATCAACAAAATCAAATTGAAGAGTTAAATAACGAACTAAAAGTACGTCGCGAAAAGCTCGCTCATCTTCGCGAACAAGGTGTTGCGTTTCCTAATGATTTTCGCCGTGATGCGATTTCAAACGATCTCCACAAACAATATGGCGATAAAACTAACGAAGAACTCATTGAAAACAAAATTACCGTAACGGTGGCAGGACGTATGATGATGCGCCGTATTATGGGGAAAGCGTCGTTTGTTTCTTTGCAAGATGTTGCTGGGCAGATCCAACTTTATGTTACCCGTGATGATCTCCCTGACGGCTTTTATAACGAGCAATTTAAAAAATGGGATTTAGGTGATATTGTCGGTGCGAAAGGTTACCTATTTAAAACGAAAACAGGCGAGCTTTCTATTCATTGTGAAGAAATTCGTTTACTAACCAAAGCACTACGCCCATTACCTGATAAGTTTCATGGGCTTTCTGATCAAGAAATGCGCTATCGCCAGCGTTACTTGGATCTTATCACCAATCAAGAATCAAGAGAGACGTTTAAAGCGCGTTCAAAGGTGGTTAGCGAAATCCGTAACTTTATGCTTGAAAATCACTTTATGGAAGTTGAAACCCCAATGATGCAAGTCATTCCAGGTGGCGCATCAGCGAAACCATTTATTACGCATCACAATGCGCTTGATTTAGACATGTATCTACGAATCGCGCCAGAACTTTATTTAAAACGTTTAGTGGTGGGTGGCTTTGAACGTGTCTTTGAAATTAACCGTAACTTCCGTAACGAAGGGGTATCGCCAAGACACAATCCAGAATTCACCATGATGGAAATGTATATGGCTTACGCTGACTACAAAGATCTGATTGTATTAACAGAAGCATTATTCCGTCGTTTAGCTATTGCTGTAACTGGCGATGCTGTTGTGCAATATGGCGATCATACTTTTGATTTTGGTAAACCATTTATTAAAATGACCATGCGTGAAGCGATTTGCCATTATCGTCCTGAAACCAATAATGCCGATTTAGATGATTTTGATAAAGCCTGTGCCATTGCCCAATCTATTGGCGTCAAAATTGAAAAAGGTTGGGGACTTGGTCGTGTTGTCACTGAAATTTTTGAAGAAGTGGCTGAAGCAAATTTAATTCAACCAACCTTTATTACTGAGTATCCAGCAGAAGTTTCACCGCTGGCTCGTCGTAATGATGAAAACCCATTTGTTACTGATCGATTCGAATTTTTTATTGGTGGCCGTGAAATTGGCAATGGATTCTCAGAACTCAATGATGCAGAAGATCAAGCACAACGTTTTGCAGATCAAGTATCCCAAAAAGACGCTGGCGATGATGAGGCAATGTTCTATGATGAAGATTACATTACTGCCCTTGAGCATGGTTTGCCACCAACGGCAGGACTTGGTATTGGTATCGACCGTACGGTGATGCTATTTACTAACAGCCATACTATCCGTGATGTTATTTTATTCCCGACGATGCGTCCAGTGAAATAAAGCGTTTATTGCTAAAAACACACTTATTTTCTGATAAGTGTGTTTTTATACTAAAACACATAGTTTTCTGAAACTTTTTGACAAACGACTGTAATAACCATATAAAAACTTTCGTCTTATCACGGATAAGTAGCTTATTTATAAATAAAATTATAAAATAGATTGAGTATAAAACAGGCAATATAATTTTATACGCAAGTTGTGTGATAATTATGAGGTATTTATCCACCTATTCACTTTTTAGATTATATTTTTTGTAAAAAATATTCACGATCCTATACCGTTTTGTGATTAATTGAGAATTTGTAGCACCTACTAGTAAAAATCTGTGATAACCATCGTATTAATCAGCAATTAGCAAAATAGCTTGCCCACCCATGAATGAAAAAACAGAAAGAGATAGCGACTTTAATGAAAATGGGATATTCACGTTTTAAGCGATATTTTTGTAAAAAATATTCAGAATTCTATACCGTTTGGCGATTAATTGAGAATTTATAGTAATAGGTTAACATAGCCATATTATAAATATCGTTGACTATATTTATAGTCAACGATAATTGAATTAATTTAGTGGTTATCAGTCGGTTTGATTTGATGTGGCAGGATCAGATTTAACACAATGGCTAAAATTCCGCACAAACTGATACCTTGTAAAGCATACGATCCAAAATCAAAGATCATCCCACCAATCCCAAAAACTAAGACTAATGAGACAATACACATATTTCGAGGCACGGAAAGATCCACTTTGTGTTTAACTAAAATATTTATGCCTACTGATGCAATGGAACCAAACAATAGCACCATAATTCCCCCCATGACTACTGTTGGAATTGAACTTAAAAAAGCGCCTATCTTGCCAATAAAAGACATTAAAATGGCCCAAATTGCCGCCCATGTCATGACGCGAGTTTTAAAATTACGTGTTAACGTTACCGCACCAATTACTTCTGCATAAGTAATACAGGGTGGACCACCAAAAAATCCCGCTGTCGATGTTGCCAGTCCATCACCGAGTAATGTGCGCTGTAAGCCAGGATCACGCGTGTAATCTTTACCTGTGACAGTACTAATTGCCATAATATCACCCACATGTTCAATGGTTGGTGCAATCACAATTGGCAGCATATACAAAATGGCTTGCCAGTGAAATTCAGGAAATGTGAAATCAGGTACTTTAAACCATGGCGCATCAATCACTGGTTGAAAATTGACAATACCGAACATACAAGAAAGCGTATAACCAACCACAATACCCGAAATAATAGGTAATAATTTTAAAAATCCTTTTGCCCAAATAGCTACCACTAAAGTCGTTAATAATGATGCCATTGAAATAAGAATCAATTGATAATTTTCAGCTTGTAGTCCACTATTTTTACCCATTGCCATCCCAACGGTAACCGGCGCAAGCGATAAGCCAATAACCATAATAATTGGGCCTGTCACAACCGGCGGTAAAATGCGGTCAATAATATGGCTACCATTCATTTTGACTAAGAAAGCAAAAAACATAAAGACCAAACCCGCGGCAACTAAACCACCTAAAGTAGCGGGGATCCCCCACTGCGCAACGCCAAATGAGATAGGGGCAATAAACGCAAATGATGAAGCTAAAAATACCGGTACTTTACCTTTCGTGGTTAATTGAAATAATAAAGTACCTACTCCAGCAGTAAAAAGCGCTACATTGGGATTTAACCCAGTTAACAACGGTACTAATACCAATGCTCCAAATGCGACAAATAACATTTGTGCGCCAGTAAAAATATCCTGCCAAGAATGCTTATGCTGTGATGTTATATTTTCTGTTTTGTCTGTTGTGATGTTGCTCACATCTCGCCTCTCTTACTTAACTAAATTTTTTGTATAACTTGCCTGTTTGACAGGCATAAAAAAACCGGTTTAACCGGTCTAAAATTTGAGATTTTATTTTGTGCCGAATATTTTGTCTCCAGCATCCCCAAGTCCTGGTAGTATGTAGCCTTTTTCGTTCAACCTCTCATCAATTGATGCGGTATAAAGTTCAACATCAGGGTGAGCTTGTTCAAGTACTTTAATACCTTCTGGTGCAGCAACCAAAACTAATACTTTAATATTTTTACAACCTGCTTTTTTAAGCAGGTCGATTGTTGCCACCATTGAACCACCTGTTGCAAGCATTGGATCCACAACTAAAGCCATTCGTTCTTCAATATCAGATGTTAACTTTTGGAAATAAGGGATAGGTTCGAGAGTCTCTTCATTACGATAAAAACCAACAACGCTAATACGGGCACTTGGTATATGTTCAAGCACGCCATCCATCATACCTAAACCTGCGCGCAAGATAGGTACGACGGTAATTTTTTTACCTTTGATACGTTCAACTTCAACAGGCCCACACCAACCTTCTATCGTTACTTTTTCGGTAGGTAGATCAGCCGTTGCTTCATAAGTTAATAAACTGCCAACTTCACTGGCAAGATCACGAAATTCTTTGGTGCTAATGTCGTATTCACGCATTAATCCAATTTTATGACTGACAAGAGGGTGTTTTACTTCAACTATTTTCATGGAGAGCCTCAGTGTTATTTTCTATAATCGGTTAGTCGGTATAAATAACCACTGAGCGGTGATTTTAACATAGATCTCACTTGATGAAAACTAGTAACACGTAGACTAGTAATATAACTATTAATAAAAAAACATGCAAAAATAAGTAATTTAATAATAAAAATGAGTTTTATTTTTGTTTTTTTTCATTAAAATATGTGGCCTGAATAATTTATTTCAGTAATTTAATTAAAAAAGGAATATAAAGAATGAATTGGTTTATTGATTGTATTACAAAAAATTATGCAAATTTTAATGGGCGAGCACGTAGAAAAGAGTATTGGATGTATGTTCTTTTCAATTGTCTTTTAGGGATTGCATTAAACTTTATTGCCTTAATTTTTGGCTCAATCAGCCATTCATTACTATCAGTGATGGTTTTTGTCCAATGCATTATTTCTCTTGCACTAATTATTCCTGGTTTAGCGGTTACAGTACGTCGTTTACATGATATTAATAAATCAGGTTGGTGGATTTTGATTGGATTAATCCCACTAATTGGCGCTATTGTGTTATTTGTGTTTGCATGCCTAGATTCAACACCAGGCAGCAACCAATACGGTGAAAACCCTAAAGGGTTATAGTTTGCTATTAGCCTCATCACCAAACGTGATGGGGTTAATAATTTCAATGTTACCTTTTATTTTATTAAATACTTTCTCCATCTAAATATTCAACAGGCAAATCAACCACTTTTCGATCAATCTTCTCGCCGTTGATTCGTTTTAATAACAGTTCAGCCGCAATCTTCCCCATTTCAATTCTTGGTGTTTGTATAGAAGCTAATTTAGGATTCATATATTGACCAATTTGATGCCCATGAAAGCCAACAATCGCTATCTGTTTTGGAACTTCAATACGCATTCGCTGACACTCTAATAATACGCCCAAGGCCAAATCATCATTGGTACTAAAAATGCCATCAACGCAAGGTAATTCTGTTAAAATCTGATGCAAAAATCGTGCGCCTAACTCATAAGATGACGCTTCTTTAGTTGCTAATGTTCGTGGATTTAATCCCGCTTCTTGCATTGCCTGTTCATAGCCTTGTTGACGAATAATACTTCGTTGATCTTGCCTTGCGCTAAAATAAACAATATTACGACGCCCTTTATCTATCATACGATGAATCATATTTTTCGTTGCAGTAAAATTATCAAATCCGACAGCCATATCAAGACAAGGTGAAACACTGTCCATAATTTCAACCACAGGAACACCCGAAATTTCAATCATCTTTAATGTTGCTGGAGTATGCGTTCTTTCCGTTAAAATTAACCCGTCAATATTATAAGAAAGTAATGAGCGTAAACGTAACTCTTCTTTGTCAGCACTGTATCCGGTATGGGTGATCATGGTTTGATATCCTCTTACATCAGTCACCATCTCAATACCTTTTAAAATATCGGCGAAAACCTGATTGGTTAAAGAAGGGAACACAATACCAATAGCATTACTTTTAGCGTTAGACAGCATATCGGGTGCTTTATTGGGAATATATCCTAGCTTATCTATCGCTGCTGAAATTTGTAATTGGAGTGGTTTTGATACAAGGTTAGGATCACGTAGAAAACGACTGACTGTCATTTTACTTATCCCAATTAAATTGGCAATTTCTTGCAAACTTGTTCGACGTCTTTTATTACTCATTCACTTTTTCCGGTAGCTTTGGCTGCCAATCTATAGCAGTTTTACCTTGCTGTATAATTAGATCATTTGCTTTGGAAAAATGCTTACAGCCCAAAAAACCTCGATGGGCGGATAACGGCGATGGATGTACTGAAGTTAATACATGATGTTTTTGGCGATTAATAAACTGCCCTTTTTTTTGCGCAGGAGACCCCCACAATAAAAAAACCACTCCTTCAAGATATTGATCGATTGCTGCTATCACATGGTCAGTAAAAGTTTCCCAACCTATTTTTGCATGAGAATGGGCTTGTCCTGCTTCAACCGTTAGCACGTTGTTTAATAATAATACACCTTGAGTTGCCCAAGAGGCTAAATAACCATGAGAAGGAATCTTAAAATGTTCAATATCTGCTGATAATTCTTTATAGATATTCAATAACGATGGGGGTGGCTTAATTCCTGGTAAAACAGAAAATGAAAGTCCGTGTGCTTGATTAGGGCCATGATAAGGATCTTGCCCTAAAATCACCACTTTAATTTGATTAAATGGCGTAAAACGAAATGCATTAAACACATCATGCTGTGGTGGATAAATAATTTTACCTTTCGCCCGCTCAGATGCCACAAATTGCATTATTTGTTGAAAATAGGGCTTTTCTTTTTCAGCGCCAATAACATCATGCCATGTTAATTGATTATTCATACAATACCTATGTTCTAATTTTTATATGACTCAACAACACTATTTGCTGATTGCAATAATTATACCTAAAAATCATAATAAACCTAATGCTAATGAGCTTAAGGTTCACTAAACCAAAATATTTATTTAAATATAAAATGTTGCTTTATTGCTCAAGACAGCAATGCTAATAAAATATTCTTATAATACTTCCAATTACGCTACACTTTACACTAAATAAAGTATTATGTTATCTACCCTTATGTTTAGATAATACAAATGTATAGTTAATAAATTTAAAAGAATTAATGCGATAAATAGATTTTCAGGGACATAGAAAAAATACTAACTAAAGGTATTACTTATTGAATTGATAGCTTTTTTTGACTTTAATCAAATTTTGAAAGTGCTATATTAACCCTAGTTATTTTAGGGCAATAAGGCCCCGTTAGGAGGATTTAAAATGATTACAGGTATCCAAATTACTAAAGCAGACAATGCAGCACTTCTTAACTCTTTTTGGTTATTAGATGACGCTACTAAAGAAGCTCGTTGTGTGGCAGCTAAATCAGTTTATAAAGAAGATCAAGTTATCCCAACTGCCGAATTAGGTCAATTCGAATATCGTGAAGTTCCATTAGATGTTGCACCAACCATCAAAGTTGAAGGTGGTCAACACTTAAATGTTAACGTTCTTCGTCGTGAAACTTTAGAAGATGCAGTAAAAAATCCAGAAAAATACCCACAATTAACAATTCGTGTTTCTGGATATGCAGTGCGTTTTAACTCGTTAACTGCAGAACAACAACGCGACGTTATTGCTCGTACATTTACAACGAAAATTTAATTAAATTGAGTTCAAGTTTTATAAAAGATAATCTAAGTAATTAGGTTATCTTTTTTTATGACTTAAATATAACAATATACTAACGCAATAGTTATTAGTGAGGAAAAGTATCCATTAATCGTAGATACTTTTTATGCTTGATGACATTCAGCCCAACGTAAGTACTGTCGCCAGAAAGGATCGAACTCGCATTCAATTTTAACTGATAATGTATTATATCGGTTTGTTATTTGTTGTACTAACTGAAGTGCTGAGTGTTTATTTCCTACATGCCATAACATATTCCTTATACCTTGACTAAAACTGTTTTGACAATGAATACCTCGCTCATCAGCACATAAAGCAAGATTGATAGCATCTTCTAATTCATAAACAAGTGAAAGAGTCTCTTTGCTATCAATATCAACGATAACATTAAGTGCATAACAATAATTTTCATGCCCTACCAAAGAATTAGCCGCTTCATTACGATGCACTAGCATTTTAAGATCAGTTAATTCAAATACAATCCATTGATCCTCTTGAGCATTAAGTACACCTGTGTGTTTTAAATCTTCTTTCCATAATCGATCAAAAATAGTGACAAATTGGTTAGCAGGAATTGTAGCAGCATTGTGATCTGTCTTTAAAAACTCAATAGATTCTACTCTGACAGCAAAATCATATTCACCCAATAGATGATCGAGATAAATCAATGCCATCGTTTCTGCTTGTTTTACCATATCTTCTGGAACAGTCTTAGCAAACATAATACCGATAGATATTTTACGATAACTTTCTTTATATTGAATTAATAAATCAGTTGCGCCTAATGAGAAAGAACTCTCTTTAGATTTTATAACAAATGTATCTACATTATTAATACGCTGACGAAATGCTTCTACTTCGAAAAACTGAAGATCAGGTGCTTGTCGGGTAATTTCCATTACATACTCGAATCGATCAATTTTTCCATTTGTGGTAAAAATAATTTTATGCTTTTTAGTATCCCCTATAGTAATTTCAGCAATTACATCTAACTGATTTTCATCTAATAGCTTATTGATATTTTTCATTATATCGATAAATTCAAATTCATTAAAAGATTGTTCAGATTTTTTTACCTGTTGCCAAAAGTCCTGAATTATCAAACTTAAATGATTTTGTGAGCTTTGTTGCTCTTTTGGTATGTCTTTAATATTAGGAGGTGATTTTTTCCAAAAATTTTTAAAAAACATATATATTATTCCCTTCATGCCATTAAAATCATACATAACTAATATTAATAATTTAACTAATGTATACTACATTCATTTAAAGTTAATAACTATCGATTATCTAATAAGATTATTAATGAAAATATTGTTGTAAGGAAACTTTATTTTATCAAAGTAGAAAAACTAAAAATATTTAAATTAAAAAATGTTATATAATTTAAATGCGAGATTAGTAGCCTAATCTCGCTATTATTTCAGCTGTGATTTTTTTATTCAAAAAACTTTTTCACTTTGTCAAAAAAGCTTTTTTCTTTGGGACTGTGTTTAGAACTTTTGTCAGCTTTAAAGCTTTCAGCCAATTCTTTTAGCAATTCTTTTTGCTTGCTTGTTAAGTTGACTGGTGTTTCAACCACAACATGACAGTAAAGATCACCGATAGTGCTACCGCGCAACGATTTAATGCCTTTACCACGTAGTCGGAACATTTTTCCTGTTTGTGTTTCAGCAGGAATCGTTAAGCTGACCTTACCATTAAGCGTTGGTACTTCAACTTCCCCGCCAAGTGATGCGAGTGCAATATTAATCGGGATTTCACAATGCAGGTTTGTACCATCTCGCTCAAAAATAGCATGTGGTTTAACTTGCATTTGTACATATAAATCGCCTGCAGGTGCTCCGTTTAAACCTGCTTCACCTTCGCCAGAAAGTCGAATACGATTACCTGTATCAACACCGGCTGGAATAGTAACAGAAAGTGTTTTCGTTTTTTGTACACGACCTTCACCATGACACTTTTTACATGGATTTTTTACAACTTTTCCTCGCCCATGACAAGTTGGGCACTCTTGTTGCACGGCAAAAAAACCTTGTCGCATTTGTACAACACCTGAACCATGACAAGTATTGCACGTCACCACATCCGATGATTTTTCAGCTCCTTGTCCATGGCAAGTATCACAACTTACCCAAGTTGGTACTTTAATTTCTTTACTAACACCGGCTGCGGCTTCTTCTAATGTTAGGGTGATATTGTATTGTAAGTCATTACCCCGAGAAGTGGTTTGACTACGCCCTCTACCTCCACCAAAAAAATCACTGAATATATCGTCAAATGCTCCACCACCAAAACCACCAAATCCGCCAAAACCACCAGATCCTGCTCCTTGCCCTTGTTCAAATGCCGCATGACCATATTGATCATAAGCCGCCTTTTTTTGCGGATCAGTTAGGATTTCGTAGGCTTCTTTTACTTCTTTGAATTTTGCTTCAGCTTCGTCTTTATTATCCTGGTTTTTATCAGGATGATATTTCATGGCTAGACGTTTATAGGCTTTTTTTATCTCGCTTTCACTAGCACTTTTACTAACGCCTAATGTTTCATAATAATCTTTCTTCGCCATAATTAACCTTTATTTTTGTTTCTTTTCATAAAGAACTAAACGGGCTTGAGTTACCTCGCGCCCGTTTAACTTGTTATATGTTTAAAACTTGTTGAAATAACTCATTAAAAAACATTTTAGTTAATGTCTATTTTTTATCACCATCAACTTCTTTGAAGTCTGCATCAACAACATCATCTTGCGCAGTAGAGCTTCCGCTATTTGCTTGACCCGCACCTTGAGCTGCTTGGGCTTGTTGTTGTGCTAATTCAAGCAATTTTTTAGATGCCTCCATTAATGCATTAATTTTTGCTTCAATTTCTGCTTTATCTTCGCCACGAGCGGCAACTTCTAAAGCGCTTACGGCATCTTCAATTGCTTTTTTATCATCAGCTGATAACTGATCACCAGCTTCAGTCACTTGTTTACGTGTTGAGTGAACAAGATGATCGGCTTGGTTACGAGTTTGAGCTAGTTCTTCAAATTTACGGTCTGCATCAGCATTAGCTTCCGCATCATTTACCATTTTTTGAATCTCTTCTTCGCTTAATCCTGAAGAGGCTTTAATCGTAATTTTTTGCTCGCGTCCTGTATTTTTGTCTTTTGCCGATACATGTAAAATACCATCAGCATCAATATCAAATGTCACTTCAATTTGTGGCATACCACGTGGTGCAGGTTGAATACCATCTAGATTGAATTGACCTAATGATTTATTATCACCCGCACGTTTACGCTCACCTTGTAATACATGAATAGTTACGGCTGATTGATTATCTTCAGCAGTTGAGAACACTTGGCTATGTTTAGTTGGGATAGTTGTGTTCTTTTCAATTAACGCTGTCATCACACCACCCATAGTCTCAATACCTAAAGACAATGGTGTAACATCAAGTAATAAAACATCTTTAACATCACCGCCAAGTACACCACCTTGAACAGCAGCACCAACAGCAACCGCTTCATCAGGGTTTACATCTTTACGTGGCTCTTTACCAAAGAAGTCAGCAACCGCTTTTTGAACCATTGGCATACGTGTTTGGCCACCAACAAGAATAACGTCTTTAATGTCAGAAACAGAAAGACCTGCATCTTGTAATGCTGTTTTTACAGGATCCATTGAGCGTTTAACCAAATCTTCAACTAAAGACTCAAGTTTTGCACGTGTTACTTTAATATTTAAATGTTTTGGACCGCTTGCATCAGCTGTAATATACGGTAGATTAATATCTGTTTGTTGAGCAGATGATAATTCAATTTTTGCTTTTTCTGCTGCTTCTTTCAAGCGTTGCATAGCAAGTGGATCATTTTTCAAATCAAAGTTTTGTTCACGTTTAAATTCGTCAACTAAATAATTGATTAAGCGTGAGTCGAAATCTTCACCACCTAAGTGTGTATCACCATTTGTTGCTAATACTTCAAAGGTTTTTTCACCATCAACATCGTCGATTTCGATGATTGAGATATCAAATGTACCACCACCAAGGTCATAAACAGCGATAGTGCGGTTGCCGACATCTTTGTCTAAACCATAAGCGAGTGCTGCAGCTGTTGGTTCGTTGATAATGCGTTTAACATCAAGCCCAGCAATACGGCCTGCATCTTTAGTTGCTTGGCGTTGAGCATCATTAAAATAAGCTGGAACTGTAATTACTGCTTCAGTAACAGCTTCGCCAAGATAGTCTTCTGCTGTTTTTTTCATTTTCTTTAATACTTCAGCAGAAATTTGTGGTGGTGCAATTTTTTGACCTTTAACATCAACCCATGCATCGCCATTATCTGCTTTCACAATTTTATATGGCATGATGCTAACATCACGTTGCACTTCAGCATCTTCAAAACGACGACCAATTAAACGTTTAATTGCAAATAAGGTGTTTTGTGGATTGGTTACAGCTTGGCGTTTTGCTGGTTGACCAACTAATGTTTCACCATCTTGGGTATAAGCAATAATCGAAGGAGTTGTGCGATCGCCTTCTGCATTTTCTAATACTTTTGCTTGACCATTGTCCATTACAGCAACACATGAGTTTGTTGTTCCTAAGTCAATACCAATAATTTTACCCATAATTTATTCTCCTAAAAATCTGTAATTTATTCCTTGTATATAGGGTTTAAATATGAATTTTCAAGCCCTTAATTTCACAAAGAAATGTTTTTGTTTTCACATAAATGGGAACATTATTATTAATATCAAGGGGTGATAAAAAATAATTTTTCCTGAAATCTTGATTATCGCGTTTTCTGCACTTATTATTGCCGCTCTTTTTAATCATCAAACTTAATTTATAGGATCCTTATGGAACAAACAAAACTTGCAAATCCTGGCCCTTTAGGCTTAATGGGGTTTGGTATGACAACAATTTTATTAAATATTCATAATGCAGGATTTTTCCCTGCTATGACGGTTATTGTCTCGATGGGTATTTTTTATGGTGGTCTTGCACAAGTCATTGCTGGCATTTTAGAATTTCGAAAAGGCAATACGTTTGGTACTACAGCATTTACGTCTTATGGCTTCTTTTGGATTGCGTTAGTGGGCATTTGGTATTTACCGACCTCTGCTGCCACAGCACCATCTGATGCAACTTTTGTTGGTATTTTTCTTGCTTTATGGGGCATTTTTACTGGGTTTATGTTTATTGGTACATTAAAAGGTAATAGAGCATTACAATTTGTTTTTGCGAGTTTAACCATTTTATTTGCTTTATTAGCTATTGGTAATATTTCAGGTAATCATAGTATTATTCATATTGCTGGTTTTGAAGGCATTATTTGTGGAGCAAGTGCCGTTTATTTGGCAATGGCAGAAGTGATTAATGAGCAATTTGGTCGTACTATTTTACCGATTGGTGCACCAAAAGGCGTTGCGCATTAATTGATGTATCACCCCTACCTAATTATTTTGGTTGGGGTGATTTCTTATCTTCACAATAACGTTACCTCTACTATTTATCATTATTGCTACTTATCAATGCTCGACTTATTTCAAGCAGGGATTGAGTATGTTTGTTTATCACTTTATCCGACAAGTAGTTATCTTTTGCGCTATGGGCATTTTTTATAACAATTTTACCATTTTCATCTATATCACCCGATGTGATCATGATGTAATTAGGTAGTTGTGTTTCCATTTTGTCACTGTAAAAAGTAATATTTTTTAGTTGTAGATTTGATTGTTGCGGTTTTAGAAATATTAACTTGTTACCATTGCCAATACTATCGATAAAAATAAATTTTTTGTTTTTCATTTGGTTAGAATAGTTTTCCAACATTTTTAAACCATATTGGTTACTATTGCCACCATCACATAAAACAAAAGCTATTTTTTTCTTCTCTTTTTTATTAAGTTTATTAATTAAATTTATGATGGTAATAATGCTTGATGAATTACAAACAAAGTTCTTTTGGTTAGGAATGCCACTTTTAAATTTAAAGACGAAAAAAAATAACAAAACCGTTGAAATAATTGAGCCAACGCCTGAAATACTAAAAAAACCTTGAGTACGGATATCAGGAATAAAAACAAAATAATTTAGTATCAATGAAGCAATGAATAAAATAATGATTGGCGCAATACTGATAAAGTAACTTAATTTACTAAATTGTGGAGAAAATGCGTATTTTTTTTGAAAATTAAAGTTATTAACGCCAGTATCGTAATAAGTGCAAATAATTAATTCAGCTTTATTGAAATCACCAATATAAGCATTGTAATAGTTTTCATATCGTCTTGTTGCTAATTTCAACTTGGCTAGTTTAGCATCAACCATATAGCCTAATTGAATTAGTTCTTTAGATATCACTCTTAAAAAAGCAATCTTTTGTTTAGCAGAAAATCGTTTACCAAATATGACACAGTATCGGAGCACAAGATCTTTAAGTATTTCCATTATTAATAAACTATTTAGATATAAAAATTAAACATTATAGTGAATATGACTTTGTTAATCATATTCACTATACACTTGATAATATTATCAATTAGCAAAATTAAACTAATTAATAATCATCCTCATTCTGAGATTGGTTGGAATGAGTAATATTAGCAATAGCGTCTTGAATATTATCATGACCCGCCTCAAGACACTCTTTGGCTAATTCTTGTACTGACAATGAGTCTCTATTACATACCGCATTAATTACCATTGGTAAGCTCATGCCGGTAATAACTCTAACATCCATACCCAATTCACGCCATTGAGGCACGCATCTCATTGAAGCATTGTAAGGAGAGGCTCCATATAGATCGACAAAAATTAAGACTCCTTTGCCTGAATCTAAAGATTTTGAACAATTAAATAGATCCGTTTTTAATTGATTAATATCTTGCCCTGGATTAAGTGATAGTGTTTCAAATTTGTCTTGTTCCCCAACTATCATTGTTACACTATCTTTCATTCCCGCAGCCATGTTGCCATGGCTAATTAATAAGACACCTATCATTTTTACCTTCCTATATTACTCAAACATTTTGATTGCTTCATTTAATGTTATTTTTTTCAATGAAGGCGTTGCTTGAAAGTAGATATCCATATCTGGGTAACTATTTTGTAAATCGATCAATAGATCAAGTTGCTCTTTGTTTATCGATACTTCTTTAATTATTGATGTTGCCCCAGGTACTAGCGGTAAACCTCCAATATTTAGGTTTGTTATTGGTACGCCTGCTTTAATGATTTTATACATTACTTCAATATTTTTAGTAAGTAAGATAACATTAAAGTCATCGTACTTACGATCATTCCAATATCTTACAGCACCATCTTCTTTTAGTACTCTGATTTTATGTCCAGTGCTAGCTCCGGCGCCTAGAATGATATTTTTTGTGAATTCGTCATTTGCTGAATAGTCATCTGCAACAAATAAAGCATTAGCACCAGCCGCTTTAGAAACATTAGTTGCAACTTGACCATGAATAAGACGACTATCCACTCGAGCTAAAACAACTTTTCCCATAATTTAAAACCTCTTTTTTAATTATTTTATAAAATACCAATTGCTGCTAAAACACCAAGTATAATGGTTAATCCTACTAATGCTCTGGTTACTTTTAAACCTTTTTGGGAGAAATAAAAATACAATCCCATTACAACAATGAGGGGTAACGCACCAGGTAGAATCTTATCTAATGTATCTTGTATAACAAAATCTTTGCCTGATAAGGTAAATTTTAAACTTGAGGATACTTTAATATAGCTAGCTGCTAAGATGCCCATCATAAATAAACCTAAAATAGATAAGCCTTCGATAAGCATCTGCATTTTGTTACCCACAACTTCTGTCGCAGCGTTTCTTCCTAATTTAAATCCTAGTTGAGCAAAATAATAGCCTACAAAAAGTTGGTAGATTACAAAGGCAAAGAAGGGGAATAATGCACCAATAGCCAATCCTTCTTGTGCCCAAGGGAGTGCAATTGCAATAAAAATATATTGTATTGTACCAGAATCAATAGCATCACCAATGCCAGCTAAAGCCCCCATTAAACCTGCTTTAGTGTTATAAAGTACGTCATTATCAATACTGATAGGTTTATTTTGATAAACTTCATCGGCTCTAACAGATTCAAGTGAGGCCATAATTCCCGAAATTGTCCCACCACCCCATGTTATTTGCGTATTAAAGAACAATAAATGTCTTTGATAGGCAGCAGCAAGTTCACTTTTTGATTTGTATAGTTTTTTAAGAATTGGCATTAATCCCCACATTAAAGATGCAGCAAGATAACGATCAAATGAGTGTGGGATTTCATTTGCGTAATACCATCGTAACCAAGCAATTGTGATATCCTTTTTCGTGATTGCTTCTGGCTTCAGATCAATACTTTCTTGTACGATTTCTGTCATTATAATATTCCTCTATCTAGTTTATTAATCGAATAACTACAGATTAATAATCGTCATCATCTTGATTGTTATTATTGGGATTATTTCTAGGTTGCTCTGCCGCACAATTCACTGCTTCACTTTTTGCTAAAACAAAAATAAATGCAACAATAGCGCCAACAATGGCGTAGGTTACCATTGTTACATTAAGTGGTTTTGCAATTACCGCAATAAAATAAGCCAATAAGAAGAATATGATGTAACTCTTTTTACCAATCACATAAATGGTTAATGCAATACCAACAGCTGCCAGCCCACCACCTATAACATTAAGGATATGAAAAACAAGTCCACCAGCATTTGATTTAATTACATCGGCAATAATCGGCGCACCAAAGTATAATGCGACAAACATAAATGGTATAAATAAAGCACAGCTACAAATAATGGGTAGTATGATTATGGAGAAAGTTAATTTTGAACTATTGGCTTCTTGCGCATATTTTTCAGTTAATTTCATAATCATAGTATTAAAGAAAAATCGTAGTTGATATAAATAAGAGCCTAATAAACCTACAGGGACAGCGACCGCAACAGCAGCTGTTGGTTCCATTTTTCCAAGTAATGCAACAGGAACAGCAACTGCTGTAGCAATGGAAGGCTCTGATGGCATTTGACCACCAGGAGAAAAGACACCCATATAAATTAGCTGTATTGCAGCTGTTGTTATCATTGCATTTGCAATATCATTAAATACAACACCAACAATTAAACCTGTCATCATTGGAGTAAATCTTAACGTTAATGTTGCTCCCCCCAATCCCCGTGACATTACCATCGCAACCCATACAGAAATAATCGCTGCCTGCAGAAAAGTTACATGCATTTCTGGCATATATAAACTCCTTAATGTTTTTTATTATTACTTAATAATTAAAAATAAATCATTAAGAAACAACTGATTGAAGTTCTAGTTTATTAACAAAATTCTCTACATCTTGCACACATTTTTCCCCCATACCTTGCAAACATTCAATTGCATAAGCGGAAGTATGTGGTGTAACAAGCACTTTAGGATGTTTAACTAAGGGGTTATCGTTATATGCTGGTTCAGCATACATTACGTCAGTTGCATGCCCAGCAACAATACCACTATCAAGCGCAGTTAATAATGCGCTTTCATCAATCAATTCAGCTCTTGCGGTATTGGTGATATAAACACCTTTTTTCATTAAAGAGAATTGGTGCGCTTTTAAAATGTGGTAACTGGTTTCATTTAAGGATGCGTTTAAAGAGATGATGTCTGCATGTTGTAGTAGATAATTTAAATCGACAATTTCAATGTTATTTTCACTCGCCCACTGTTTATTGACATTAGGATCAACAACAAGTAGCTGGGCATTAAAACCATGTTTAAATATTTCTGCTACTCGACTACCAATGTTGCCACAGCCAATAATACCAACAACTTTACCAGTAACATTAATACCTAAAAAAGAGGCTCTATTTTTCCATTCATTTGACTTAACGGCAGCTTGAGATTGCACTGTTTGTCTGATTAATGCCAGCAAATTGGTTACTGCATTTTCAGCAACAGCATCGCGTTCAACCAACGGGGGAACAATAGTAACAATTGTTCCATGCTCTTTAGCAGCAATAACATCAACGTTATTAAACCCTATTCCATGGCGAGAAAGTAAAAATAAAGGATCTTTTTTGTTATCAAAAAATGCTTTATCAAAAAATGGTCTGACACTTGCAATTACAATATTGAACCCTTGCAATGCATCAGCTAATTCTTTTCCAGAAATACTATTTTCAAAAGTAAAATGTTTTACTTCACCTATTTTTTCTAATCGTTTTAAATGATCAGGAAAATATTTCCCAAAACTACTTGAGTTGATTATTGCAATTTTATAATTTTTCACTCAATGCTCCTAATTAATAAATCACCACTCTTACAATTATATTTATTGGAAAATAAACAGTATCTACTTCCTACCCAATCACTATGTGACTGGTAACATTAAGTATAGTTTATTAAATTCAGAGAAAAATGAATTTAGATCACATATTTAATAAAATATTTTCATAAAATGATTCAAGACATGATGTATAGAAAATTGCGTTTTTTCAAAAACACATATCAATCAATGAAACGGACAAACTAAATTTTAAAAGAATGAAAAGTTTTCAATAAATGATTAGGTTATCGTTGAGTGAAAAATGGGGAATATATAGCTATTAAACTATGATATTTTAGTTAAATTGAATTTTACAAAAATTAGATTAATCAGAATACTCCAGCTAAATATAAAAAAAGGGCATATAGCCCTTTTTACAGATTTGAATTAGATAATGTTATCTTGAGTCTAATCTTTATTTCTTATAGGCATCATTATGCACACCTACCGCCGCACGCCCTGACGGATCGTTTAGGTTTTTAAATGATTCATCCCATTCAATTGCTTTCGCAGTTGAGCAAGCAACTGTTGGACCACCAGGTACACAATGAGCTGCACTTTCAAGTGGGAATAGTTCGTTAAAAATCTCACGATACATATAGGCTTCTTTTGAAGTCGGCGTATTGTATGGGAAACGGAACTTTGCATTTTCTAATTGCTGATCAGTAATTTTACTTTCGGCAATCTCTTTTAATGTATCAATCCAGCTATAACCCACACCGTCAGAGAATTGTTCTTTTTGACGCCAAACAACCGATGCTGGTAAATAAGACTCAAAGGCTTCGCGCACAATGTGTTTTTCCATTTTACCATTACTACCACACATTTTATCTTTTGGATTAATGCGCATAGCAACATCTAAGAATTTCTTATCAAGGAATGGAACTCGAGCTTCAACACCCCATGCCGCCATTGCCTTATTAGCACGAGCACAATCATACATATGTAACGCTGCTAATTTGCGTACGGTTTCTTCATGGAACTCTTTGGCATTTGGTGCTTTGTGGAAATAGAGATAACCACCAAACACTTCATCAGCACCTTCACCAGAAAGTACCATTTTGATGCCCATGGCTTTGATTTTACGCGCCATTAAATACATTGGTGTGGACGCACGAATAGTGGTGACATCATAAGTTTCAATGAAATAAATTACGTCACGAATCGCATCAATACCTTCTTGAATGGTAAAGTTAATTTCGTGGTGAACTGTACCTAGATGATCAGCAACCGCTTGTGCAGCTTTAAGATCTGGAGCACCTTTTAAACCTACAGCAAATGAGTGCAACTGTGGCCACCATGCTTCTGATTTTTCGTGATCTTCAACACGGCGTGCTGAGAATTTTTTAGTGATTGCTGAAATGACCGAAGAATCAAGCCCACCTGATAATAGAACACCGTAAGGCACATCAGACATTAAGTGGCTTTTTACCGAATCTTCTAATGCAACACGCAGTGCATTAATATCCGTCTTATTGTCTTTCACATTTTCGTAATCCATCCAGTCACGTTTGTAATACGTTTTGATTTCACCTTCGGTGCTCGATAGATAGCATCCTGGAGGGAAAGCCTCAATGGTTTTACAAACTGGTACTAAGGCTTTCATTTCAGAGGCAACATAAAATGTGCCATTTTCATCATGACCTGTATACATTGGAATAATACCAATGTGGTCACGGCCAATAAAATAGCTCCCTTTATTGATATCATAAAGGATAAAAGCAAACATACCTTGTAATTCATCAAGGCAATCAATACCTTTTTCTTGATATAAAGCAAGAATCACTTCACAGTCAGAACCTGTTTGAAACTCATAACGATCTTTGTACTGATTTCGGAGTTCTTGATGATTGTAAATTTCGCCATTTACCGCTAAAACTAGGGTTTTATCTTTATTATAAAGGGGCTGAGATCCTGTATTGACATCCACAATTGATAAACGTTCATGAGCAAGAATAGCTTTATCAGACGCAAAAATACCAGACCAATCAGGACCACGATGACGCTGTAGACATGATAACTCTAGTGCTTTTGTTCGTAGTTGTTCTGGATCTGATTTAATATCAAGAATACCTAAAATCGAACACATTGATTTTCTCCATTTCAAATCGCATAAGCGATACTATTACAAGTAAAAACTAATTAGATAAAAACTTTACCATCTTTTTATTAAATAGATAAATATAAAAAAGCGGTAAACAAACATTTAAGCAAACAGCATACACATTATTAATACACAATTAAAGTGCAATGTCGTTATACTTTCTCGGTTGTTGCAAAAAGCAATGATTATTTTATTAACCACTGACCTTGTCGTTTTATATATTGGCCTGCTGGTGTCTTTTCTTGCGCTTTACTACCCGCTTTTTTTTCTACTTCATTTAAAGGGACATGGCTTTCATTGGACACTTTCTGGTATTGGGTTTTACGTGCCTGATTAATCAGTTGCGCAATTTCACTGGCGTCGCCTTCATTTTTAACAACGCCTAAATAACCATCAGCCTGTTCACCAACAAGACCTTGCGCTTTGGCTTGGCTTAATGAATCCATAGCTTGCTCTAAATTTAATGCAAATGCAGAAAAAGATAACATAATGGACAATAATGCTATGGTTGCCTTTTTACAGATAGTCATAACAAACTCCTTAGTAAATACATCATATTTTATTGATTTGAGTGTGAATATAGATTGTTCTATTGACCACAATCAAAAGAATAGATGAAAATAAAACTTATACAATTAATATAATCCAGATTTATTGATTATATTATCTAATGCTTTATCAACCTTAATATTAATTTCATGGTCTATCTTAACGTTTAAATTGATATTAATTGGCTCGCTAGGTGCTTGTACTTTAACCGTCGGCGAACATCCGATTAACATACCTGCTAATACCATTATAACCATAACATTTCGCATCATAAAATAACCCCTTATTTTGAAGATTCTTTTTTTAAATGTGCTTGAATTCGTTTACGAACTGGTTCGCTAATTTGATCAGACAACTGTAAACTCATCAGCAATTTAGTCATGTTTTCTTCAAGATTGATATTTAAATTAACCGCTTTGCCATTTTCGACATCTAAATTGCTTCCTTGAATATTTAATCCAAGCTTGGCTATTTCGTTGGCATAATTAACAGTACCTTGTAGCTTAGTATAATGAAAATTTTTAATAATATCAGTGAGTATTTTCATATTAGGGTTATTTTGTGCATAATTTTTCAAAGCAGAATTTTCAAACTGTAAATAGCCTTCGTTGATTGTGGTTAACTGACCATTTTTAATCGCAAGTTCAAACACAGATCCATCTTTCTTTTTCGCTTTTAGTAATGTAACGGGTAAATAACCATCAATTGTACCTACCCCAGCAAGTCCTTCAGCTGGGTATTTAGCAAGAATCTCTTTTAACTGTATTTGCTTTAGCTTTAAGCTTAATTGTTGGGGTAATTTAGCTAAATTCAATTTACTCGGTTCAATAAAAATTGAACCAGAAAAAATATTAGCTTGAAGCTTTTTCCAAGTCACTACTCCTTTGCTAGGAGCTTTAAATGAAGCGGAATAACTACCCACTAATTTTACCTTTTTAAAGGCGATACCCATATTTACTTCTTGGACATTTAACGCCGGCGTCGAAATCATAAATCGGTTATCTTTAACAATAATATTGACATCACCTGTCACCGATTTGATTTCACTACTTTTATAAATACCATTGAGTTTATTCATCGTTAGCATTGCTGTAACAAAGAGTTGATTACGATCAAATGGAATTTTTGATTCAAGTTGAATGTTCAAATTCCCTGCGGCAGAGTCAAGGATTAAATCGTTAGAAAGATTCGTCTTTTCTATGTTAATTGAAGCTTTATCTGAAGTCATTAACGCCAATTGATTACCAGACACCCAGCCAGTAAATGGCAATATTACATGACTATTTTTTAGACCAAATTGATTTAAAGATGACTTAAAAAGACCGTTTTGTACATTAAACTGTGAGGCAGTTTGATCAAAGAATAAAGTTGCCGATAATTGTGTGATATCTTGAGTATTGGTTGATAGATTAAGTTGTATAGCTTGTTGCTGTTTACTGATATCGACTTTTAAATCTAATTGTTCTTTATCTTGTTCATAAAATCGCAATGTATCTATATGAATTGTCTTAGGTGACCAATAAATAATCGTTGGAATCAAAGAGAGATCAAGATCGGATTGATTAAGATTTTCAGTAGCAGTATCAACTACGTTGCCGACAGAATCTAAAACCGTTTCAGATTGATTTATTTGCCAGTGAACATCCAAATTGTTTGCTGATAAATGTGACCACGAAATTAACACATTTCTAGCCGTTATAGAGATTTGAGATTGCTTACTTACAGTAAGTTCATCAAAAGTAAGACCTTTAAAACCAATGCTAGCACCATGCCAGTCGACCATAATCCCATGTTTCTGCTTGAATGACTGCCAATAACGCCATCCATACAAGCAAAATAGTACGATCAAAAATAAGATACTCAGTGATATCCAATAGCGTTTTTTTAAGCGAACCATAATAGTTCTCGATTTGGCAAAAATAATTGCAGGGTATCTATCCCCTGCAATAAATGTCTATTAATTTTGAGATTGTTCTCGCTGTGTAATATATGCCAGCGCCTTATCAATTCTAGTAAGCGTGCGCTTTTTACCAACTGCAAAAACCGTCGCATCAACCGATGGTGATTGCCCGATGCCTGTTACGGCAACGCGTAGTGGCATGCCGACTTTTCCCATACCAACATCAAGCTCAGTTGCCGTTGCTTCAATGGCATGGTGAATTTTATCAATTTGCCAATCAAAATCAGCAATCGCTTCAATTTTTGCTTTAATTGCTTCTAATGGCTCTTTGGCGACTGGACGTAAATGTTTTTTAGCCGCATCAGCATCAAACTCAGCAAAGTCTTGATAACAATAAGAACAAGATTCAGCTATTTCTTTTAGCGTTTTACAACGTTCGCCAAATAGCTTAATGATTGTAATGAGATCGGGACCGTTAGCTAAATCATAGCCTTGTTGATTCATATGCCAAACTAAATGCTGAGCAACATAATCTGCATCTAAATGATTAATATAATGGTGATTTAACCAAAGTAGTTTTTCAGTATTAAATGCACTGGCTGATTTACTCACCGCATCTAATGAAAAATAACTAATCATTTCGGGTACTGAAAATATCTCTTGATCGCCATGAGACCAACCAAGGCGCACTAAATAGTTAAGTAGAGCTTCAGGCAAATAGCCATCATCACGATATTGCATTACACTTACCGCACCATGACGCTTAGATAATTTTTGTCCATCATCTCCTAAGATCATCGATACATGTCCATATTCAGGAATCGGTGCACCTAACGCTTTTAGAATATTAATCTGACGAGGTGTGTTATTAATATGATCTTCTCCACGAATAACGTGAGTAATTTCCATATCCCAATCATCAACAACCACACAGAAATTATAAGTTGGTGAACCGTCAGTGCGACGAATAATAAGATCATCAAGCTCTTTATTGGCAATCTCAATCGGTCCACGAATTAAATCATTAAAGATAACGGTACCATCAATAGGATTAGCAAAACGAACAACATGAGGTTCATCATGAGAATGTTCTTTTTGTACCGAATCACAACGGCAATGGCCATCGTAACGCGCCTTTTCACCTTTTGCCATTTGTTCTTCACGCAATTTTTCAAGGCGTTCTTTAGAACAATAACAACGATAAGCGGTACCTTTGGCTAACATTTCATCAATGACCTGATGGTAACGATCAAAACGTTTAGTTTGATAATAAGGACCTTCATCCCATGATAATTTTAACCAATTCATACCCTCCATAATCGCTTCAATCGCTTCGGGTGTTGAACGCTCAAGATCGGTATCTTCAATACGTAATACAAATGTACCTTTTGCATGGCGAGTATAAAGCCAAGAATAAAGTGCAGTACGAGCACCACCTACGTGTAAATAGCCTGTTGGGCTGGGTGCAAAACGGGTTTTGATTTTCATGAAATAATCCTAAAAATAACAAAAACGAGCGCCTCATTAACCAGACTGTGGCTTACGCTCCCTTTTCTTATTCTGCCTGTTGCTCTGACAGAATAACATTTTGATATAAATTTGATTTAGTTACCTATTCTAACACGCCGAAAGGTTTCGGCAATAGTGCCATTAATGTTAGAAAGTTAAACCATGCTGTGTAAAAAAGTTTCAGAAAAGCATGTGTTTCAGTATAAAATTAACATTTAGCCATTTTATTTAAGTTAAAGCTAATTTATTTAGTACTGATCTAGCCTCATTAGTGTGCTTCATCCCAATTATCGCCCACGCCGACATCCACTTTTAATGGTATAGATAGCTGATAACAATTTTCCATAATTGATTTTATTTGAGTTTGATACTGTTCAATCAATTCCTCTTTTACTTCAAATACGAGTTCATCGTGGACTTGCATCACCATCCTAATATTACCTATAGGCAGGCTTTTAATCCATTCACTTACTTTAATCATCGCTGTTTTGATGATATCAGCCGCCGTACCTTGCATTGGCGCATTAATGGCGGCTCGTTCAGCTCCTCGGCGTTCAATGCCACTTCCTGATTTAATTTTAGGTAGATATAATCGTCGACCAGATAGCGTTTCAATATAACCTTGTTCTGTCGCTTGTTGGCGGATTTCGTCCATATACGTTTGAACACTTGGATAGCGTTCAAAATAGCGATCGATATAAAATTGGGCTTCTTTTCGAGCAATATTAATTTGTTTTGATAAGCCATATGCACTCATACCATAAATTAGCCCAAAGTTAACGGCTTTTGCTCGTCTTCGCTCTTCAGAAGTTACTTCAGATTCAGATTTTCCCAAAATTTCGCTAGCTGTGACACGATGAATATCTTTGTTGTGAGAAAAAGCATCAAGTAAACTTTTATCTTGCGATAAGTGTGCCATGATACGCAATTCGATTTGTGAGTAGTCGGCAGAAATAATCTTATAACCTGTTGGTGCAATAAATGCCTGTCGAATTCGACGACCTTCTTCATTGCGAACAGGAATATTCTGTAAATTAGGCTCATTTGAAGACAATCGTCCTGTTATCGTACCAATTTGGTTATAATTAGTGTGTATCCGATGATCAACTGGGCTAAGCATTAATGGTAATTTATCAGTATACGTATTTTTCAACTTAGCTAAGCTACGATAAAGTAAAATCATGCGTGGTAGCTCATATTGATTAGCTAGCTCTCTCAAAACCTCTTCACTAGTTGAAGGATCGCCTTTGGGCGTTTTTTTGAGTACTGGTAATTGATGCTTATCAAATAAAAGGACTTGAATTTGCTTAGGTGATGCTGGGTTAAATTTTTCACCTGCTAACAATTGTAACGTTTCTTGAATTTCGTTCAATTTGTTATTCAACTCAGCTGAATGCTTATTTAATAATTTAGCATCCACCAGAACGCCTGTTCTTTCCATTTCAGCTATTACAATAGCAAGTGGCATTTCAATATCAGTGAATAGTTTTTTTAATTTTTGGTTTTTTTCAAGAGTTGGCCATAACTTATGATGCAATTGCAATGTAATATCGGCATCTTCCGCAGCATATTGTGTGGTTTTTTCTACCTCAATAGCATCAATAGTAACTTGAATTTTATCAAATTTAGTTAATTCATCATAAGTAATCGTCTTGTGGTTCAAATAGCGATTGGCCAAACTATCCATATCATAACGTTCAGTACTGTTTAGTACATAAGATTCAAGCATAGTGTCAAATGCGATACCTTGAACGGTTATGCCATAGTTGGCCAATACGCTGTAATCAAATTTTGCATTTTGAGCGATTTTTTTTATTTCTGGATTTTCAAGTATTGGTTTCAATTTAGCCAGAACATCATTGAGAGGAAGCTGTTTTGGAACACCTAAATATTGGTGAGCAAGTGGAATATAAGCCGCTTGGTAAGGTTCAACACTCAATGAGATACCAACTAATTTAGCGTGCACATGATCAACATTATCCGTTTCGGTATCAAAAGCAAATTGCTTGCTGTTGCTTAATTTGGTTATCCATTCATCGAGTTGTTCATTGGTTAATATACACTGGTAATCGGTTTCATTTTTTTGCAAAGTTGCTGTAGGTTGTTCTTGAGAAAATAAATCATCTTCAATCTCGACAACCATATTTTTTTGTTGCTTTAGGAAGGTACCTGCAATTAATTCTTTTTGCCAACGATGAAAACCATAATAACTAAATAACTCAATTAACGCATTAACGTCAATATTTCCGATCAATAATTGTTCATTGGTAAAATCTAATTTAACATCCGTTTTGATTGTTGCTAATAGATAAGAAAGTTCAGCATCATTCTGATTATCAATCAATTTTTGTTTTAAGGATTTAGCTCCTCGAATAGCCAATTTTTCAACATCATCTAATCGATTATAAATATCTTTTACGCCATCAAATTGGGATAATAAACTTTGTGCTGTTTTTTCACCTACTCCAGGCACACCAGGAATATTATCGGAAGAATCACCTCTTAACGCTAAATAATCAATCATCTTTTCTGGTGGAACACCAAATTTTTCCATGACACCTTTTGAATCAAGAATGGTATTATTCATGGTATTAATAAGTGTAATTTTATCGCTTACTAACTGCGCCATATCTTTATCGCCAGTACTAATCAAGACTTCAAGATTTGCCTTTTCTGCTTGCCTAGCCAATGTACCAATTACATCATCTGCTTCAACACCTTCAACACAAAGCAGTGGTAGTCCCATCGCTTTTAAAATGGTATGAATAGGCTCAATTTGTGGGCGAAGATTTTCAGGCATCGCTTCACGAGTAGCTTTATATTCACTATAAATTTCGTTACGAAACGATCCGCCTTTAGCATCAAATACAACAGCAATATGTGTCGGATCGTATTGATTTAACAAGCTACGAATCATATTAATGACGCCAAAAATAGCGCCTGTTGGTTCACCTTTGGCATTAGTTAACGGAGGGCATGCAAAAAAAGCACGGTAAAGATAAGAAGATCCATCAATTAAAATAATTGGTGTGTTATTTGGCATTATAGTTACCTAAACGTTATGCTATATAATAACTGACAGTATAACCTAATTAGTCATAATATTCTTATCATCATAGATAATATAATGTAAAGATATTTCAGGTTAGTTAGACGTTTCAGCAAAAAACTATGTATTGCACAACAAGTGTTATATAATATTGTATTCAATTTCACCTGAGTATTTGATAAATGACAGTATTAAGTCTTGCCGCGCAAAAAGTCAAAGATGCACTAGCAGCCAAAAATCTTGAAACTCCATCATGCCATCTAGCTATGAATAATAATGAGCGTAAAGCAAAAATCGAGGCTCATTTTCGTGAAATTATGAAATTAATGGAACTTGATTTGACAGATGACAGCCTTGCTCAGACCCCTCATCGTGTGTCAAAAATGTATGTTGATGAGATTTTTTCTGGCCTTTATTATGAAAATTTTCCGAAAATTACGTTAATCGACAATAAAATGCAAGTGGATGAGATGATTACCGTTCGTGACATTACATTAACTAGTGTATGTGAGCACCATTTTGTAACAATAGACGGTAAAGCAACGGTTTCTTATATTCCAAAAGATAAAGTAATTGGCCTGTCTAAAATCAATCGCATTGTTGAGTTTTTTTCACAGCGTCCCCAAGTACAAGAACGGTTAACCCAGCAAATTTTAGTGGCTCTACAAACTTTGCTTGGTACGGTCAATGTTGCTGTTTCAATTGACGCCACCCACTACTGTGTAAAAGCAAGAGGAATTAAAGACTCTAGTAGCATCACAACAACTACTGCGCTTGGTGGTGGATTTAAAACTAATCCAAGCACAAGACAAGAGTTTTTACGGGCACTTAATCATTACTGATCTTACTAATGGTTATATTTGGCTAATTAAGTTTTAGACACTGGTCAACAATCAAGCTGTTGCCAAAACTAGTACAAAAAGCTCGATAGAAAACCGCAATACCTAGCTTTATATTTCGTGCATCTTCAATAAAGATTGGTATAATTCTTGGTTACTTAATATAAATAACATTGTTTTCATGAAGATTATCCGTGGTATAACTAATTTAAAAAATCAATTCTCTCAATGTGTTTTAACCTTGGGAAATTTTGATGGCGTTCATTTAGGGCACCAACAGTTAATTAACCATATTATTAAACAAGGTAAAAAACGAAACTTGCCTACAGTTGTTATGTTGTTTGAGCCACAACCGTTAGAGTTTTTTACACAAAATAATGCGCCCTCACGGTTAACTTCATTTCAGGAAAAAGTCATTTTTATTGAAAAATTTGGTGTTGACTATATTCTCGCAATTCCATTTACAAAAAAATTTGCTCACATGTCAGCGAATCATTTTATTCAAGATTGGTTGATTAATGAGCTACAAGCTAAATATATCGCCATTGGTGATGATTTTCGATTTGGATTTGACCGTAAAGGAGATATAAACCTTTTACAGCAATATGCACATACCAACGATTTTATCGTCGAAAGTATGCCAACATTCGTTTGGAATAATTTTCGTATTAGTAGCACTGCTGTGCGCCAAGCACTTTTAAATAACGACTTTAAATTGGCTCATTGTCTTTTAGGTCGAGATTATACCATTCAAGGTCGCGTAATACATGGTAATGCTTTGGCAAGACAATTAGGTTTTCCAACCGCAAATATTCACTTACACCGAAAAAAGCCTGCACTACAAGGCGTCTATTTTGTTAAAGTTAGAAATATTTGTAATAATCAACTTTATGATGGCGTTGCCAATATTGGTTTAAGACCAACCATTAATGGAAAAAAGGCGATTTTAGAAGTGAATATATTTGACTTTTCGGATGATATTTATGGACAATATTTAGACATAACATTCATCGAAAAATTACGCGATGAGAAAAAATTTGATTCATTAGCAGAATTAAAACAACAAATTACACAAGATGTTTGCACTGCGAAAAATATCAGTGCACAATTAACCAATTAAAAGTAGTATCAACAAATTTAACTGGAATAAATCAGCATGACAGACTATAAAAATACATTGAATCTACCTGAAACAGGGTTTCCTATGCGAGGCGATCTTGCTAAGCGCGAACCAGCAATGTTACAAAATTGGTACGATAAAGAACTTTATCGCAAAATTCGCTCTGCGAAAAAAGGCAAAAAAAGCTTTATTTTGCATGATGGTCCTCCTTATGCCAATGGGAAATTACATATTGGTCATGCCGTTAATAAAATCCTTAAAGACATTATTATCAAATCAAAAGGATTGAGTGGCTATAATTCACCTTATATCCCTGGGTGGGACTGTCATGGTTTACCGATTGAGCAAAAAGTTGAGGAGCAAGTTGGTAAACCTGGGGTTAAAGTTTCGTCTGCTGAATTTCGCCAAATTTGCCGTGATTATGCGGCTTCACAAGTTGAACTACAAAAGGCGGATTTTATCCGTATGGGTGTATTGGGTGATTGGCAAAATCCTTACCGTACAATGGACTATAATACGGAAGCAAATATTATCCGCACTTTAGGTAACGTTATAAAAAATGGCCATTTAGTAAAAGGTGCCAAACCCGTCTATTGGTGTACGGATTGTATGTCATCTTTGGCTGAAGCTGAGGTGGAATATTATGATAAATCATCGCCTGCCATTGATGTGAGATTTAAAGCTGTTGATAATCAAGCCGTAGCAAATAAATTTGGTATCAATACTAATTTAACCATTTATGCTGTTATTTGGACAACCACCCCTTGGACATTACCAGCTAGCCGAGGGATAGCTTTAAATGCTGATTTTGAATATCAACTTGTTCAAATCAATGATAAAGAGTGCTTAATTTTAGCAACTGATTTAGTTGAGTCTGTGATGCAACGCGCCAATATCAGAGAATGGAAAGTGTTAGGTAACTGTCATGGTGATGCCCTTGAGTTATTGCGTTTTAAACATCCATTTCTTGATTTTGATGAGCCAGTTGTACTTGGTGATCACGTTACTATTGATGCTGGTACTGGTGCAGTACACACCGCACCCGGACATGGTACAGAAGACTTTATGGTCGGTCAAAAATATGGTCTTGAAGTGGCAAATCCAGTTGGTGGTAATGGTTGTTACTTGCCAGGAACAGGTGCAGGCTTAGACGGGTTATTTGTATTTAAAGCGAATAAAGCCGTTGTTGAGATCTTAAAAGAACATAATGCATTATTACACTTTGAAAATATTGAACATAGCTATCCATGTTGTTGGCGCCATAAAACACCCGTTATTTTTCGTGCGACACCGCAATGGTTTATTAGCATGGAAAAACAAGATTTGCGCTTGCAATCATTAAAAGAAATTAAACAAGTGCGTTGGATCCCGGATTGGGGGCAAGCGCGCATTGAAACTATGGTTGCTAATCGCCCAGACTGGTGTATTTCTCGTCAGCGTACGTGGGGTGTACCTATGACATTGTTTGTACACAAAGAGACTGAGGAACTTCACCCAGACACATTAGCTTTAATTGAAAAAATAGCTAAGCTAGTTGAAAAAGATGGCATTCAAGCTTGGTGGGATGCGGACATTAAAGATCTTCTCGGTCCAGATGCTGATGATTATCGTAAAGTTCCTGATACGTTAGATGTTTGGTTTGATTCGGGATCTACTTTTTCATCGGTGGTTCGCGCTCGTCCAGAATTCGAAGGTCATGATACCGATATATATTTAGAAGGTTCAGATCAACATCGTGGTTGGTTTATGTCTTCGTTAATGTTATCTACTGCAATTGATAACAAAGCACCTTATAAGCAAGTACTTACTCATGGTTTTGTGGTTGATGGACAAGGTCGTAAGATGTCTAAATCTCTCGGTAATATCGTTACCCCCCAAGAAGTGATGAATAAGCTTGGTGCCGATATTTTACGTTTATGGATTGCATCTACCGATTATTCGGGTGAAATGAGTTATTCAGATGAAATTATCAAGCGAGCGGCGGATAGCTATCGTCGTATTCGTAATACTGCTCGCTTTTTGCTAGCGAATTTAAATGGATTTGATCCAGTGACCGATATGGTTAAGCCAGATGATATGGTTGTACTTGATCGCTGGGCGGTGAGCATGGCGAAAGAAGCACAAGAACACATTATTCAGGCATATGAAAATTATGATTTCCATAAAGTTGTACAACGCATTATGCAATTTTGTTCAATCGAAATGGGATCATTTTATTTAGATATCATTAAAGATCGTCAGTACACAGCCAAAAGTGATAGTATTGCACGCCACAGTTGTCAAACCGCTTTATATCATATTGCTCAAGCGATGGTTCGCTGGATTGCTCCGATCTTATCATTTACTGCAGATGAAATCTGGCAATACTTACCAGCAGCAGAAAAACAAGAATTCGTTTTTGAAGATGAATGGTATAGCGCATTATTTGCATTATCGGATAATGAAATCTTGAATAGTGAATACTGGTCGAAAATTTTAACAATTCGTAGCGAAGTGAATAAAGTACTTGAACAAGGTCGTAATGATAAAGTAATCGGTGGTGCTCTTGAAGCGGATGTTACTCTTTATGCTGATGAAGAGATTGCTACAACATTAGCTAACTTAGAAAACGAGTTACGTTTTGTTTTACTTACATCACAAGCTAGTGTTAAACCATTACAAACAGCACCAGAAAACGCGGTACAAAGTGATATTCAAGGACTGAAAATTGAGTTGGCCAAAGCACAAGGCGATAAATGTCCTCGTTGTTGGCACTACACAACAGATAATGAACCAACAACACATTTATGTAAGCGTTGTGAGGAAAACATCCATGGCAATGGCGAGATAAGGTATTTTGCATAAGCAATAATAAAGCCATTTAACGCACAAAATCAGCTATAGCGATCCCTATAGCAACTTAGTACCTTTCCCGCCGACGATTGTCGGCGGAAATATAATAATGAGCATAAATTATATGAAAAAAGATAACGGACTTTACTGGTTATTATTTGCAATCATTGTTTTTATCATTGATATAACAAGTAAATTTTGGATTATAAATAACTTCTCGTTATTTGAATCAGTAAACCTTCTACCCTTCTTCTCGATCACTTATGTCCGCAACATTGGGGCTGCCTTTAGCATTTTTGAAGGTCAACGTACAATGCTTGCTGTTTTTGCTTTGATAATCAGTGTCGTGATTATGCACATGTTATATCGCAATAGTCGTAAACAAAAATTAGAGAACCTTTCATTATCACTGATTCTGGGAGGAGCATTTGGTAATTTATTTGATCGTATTTACCATGGTTTTGTGGTTGACTTTTTAGATGTCAACTTTGGTAATTGGCATTATCCAACCTTTAATATTGCTGACTGTGCAATTTGTGCTGGTATTGGCTTATTTATTTTCTGTAGTTACAAAAAACCGAAGAAGACGGCATAACATGCAAATTATTTTAGCTAACCCGCGTGGATTTTGTGCCGGTGTTGATCGTGCTATCACCATTGTTGAACGTGCACTAGAATTATTTGGCGCACCCGTTTATGTCCGCCACGAGGTTGTACATAATCGTTACGTTGTCAATCGCCTAAAAGAATTAGGTGCTATTTTTATTGAAGATATTAATGAAGTCCCCGATAACACGATTCTTATATTTTCAGCGCATGGTGTATCTAAAGCCGTTCGAGAAGAAGCAAAACAACGTAAATTGCGTGTTTTTGATGCGACTTGCCCACTTGTGACTAAGGTACATATGGAAGTTGCTCGATCTAGTTATCGTGGCGAAGAAGTTATTTTAATCGGTCATGCTGGTCACATTGAGGTTGATGGGACAATGGGGCAGTATAATAACCCTGAAGGTGGTATTTATTTAGTCGAATCGATCGATGATGTACAAAAACTACAAGTAAAAAACGAAAATAACCTTTGCTTTACCACTCAAACAACTTTATCGGTTGATGATACTGCCGAGATCATTGTCGCTTTAAAAAAACGTTTTCCTGATATTCGTAGTCCACGTAAAAATGATATTTGCTATGCCACAACCAATCGCCAACAAGCGGTAAAACAACTATCCTCATGCGCAGATATTGTTTTGGTCGTCGGTTCTAAAAATTCATCTAATTCAAATCGTCTAGCAGAGCTTGCTAGACGCAACAGTAAACAGGCTTATTTAATTGATTTTGCTTCAGACATCCAAAAAGAGTGGTTAGTAAATGCGCATACGATAGGGGTAACCGCTGGTGCTTCTGCCCCCGATATCTTAGTGCAGCAAGTCATTGATCACTTAAAAATTCTTGGTTGTACATCACTCATTGAAACGGATGGCATTTTAGAAAATATCACGTTTGAAATTCCTAAAGAATTACGCATCGATGTTAAATCTAGCTGATTATTTAGTAATAGCTTTAAGTCGCTCAAATTTTACGAGTAATTGCTCTTGTGTTTCAACGTGTTGAGGATCGGCAATAATTGCATTTTGAATAGGGCAAACACACTGGCATGTAGAATGATCATAATAACCCACACATTCCGTACATTTATTCGGATCGATTTCATATGTGTCAAAGCCCATTGAGATAGCCTCGTTTGGGCACTCAGGCTCACACATATCACAATTGATACATTTTGATGTTATTTTTAGTGCCATTGCTTTGTTATCTTCATCAACTCTAGAAATTTGCGCCATTATAGCGCAATCGCGAATAAATCAGAATAAAGATCACATTATGGCTGATTGGGTCGTTCAATTATTGTAAAAAAGTTTCAGAAAAATATGCGTTGTAGTATAAAATAGATAATTTATATTAGATAATTTTCATAATTATTACAATTTATTAATAATAGTTATCAATTTCATTTTTATTTATTGCGATACAATGGTTAAAAAATAATAACAAAACATAAGGATGAAAAAGATTGTTAAAGTTTTTTAAAAAAAAGTATTTATTCATAGCCGTCATTACTTTTGCAATTATTTATATTACAAAAATAATTTTTTTCTCTTCGCAAACGACAGTTAATTATATTACGTCACCAGCAACAAAAGGCAATATTGAAAAAACAGTCCTAGCAGATGGGACAATTAGTGCATTTAAACAAGTCAGTGTTGGTGCTCAAGTTTCAGGTCAAATTAAAAAGCTTTATGTTGAATTGGGTGATGAAGTTAAACAAGGCGATATGATTGCCGAGATTGACGATCTTAAACAAAGTAATGATTTAAAACAATCAGAAGCATCACTCAATAGTTTAGAAGCACAGCGTGAAGCTAAAAAAGCGAAATTAATTAACTATCAATTAACTTATGATCGCCATCGCAAGTTAGTTAATAAAGGCGTTGGTGCTCAATCTGATTTGGATGCAGCAAAAGCCGAGCTTGATGTAATTAAAGCCGATATTGCAGCACTTGATGCCGATATTGTTAAAGCACAAGTTGCTGTAGATACAGCGAAAGTGAACTTAGGATATACTAAAATTCGCTCACCTATTGATGGTGTAATTGTCGCAATTCCAGTCGATGAAGGGCAAACAGTTAACTCCGTGCAAAGTGCACCAACCATAGTTAAAGTAGCTCAGCTTGATAAAATGACCATTGAGGCACAAATTTCTGAAGCTGATGTGGTTAATGTTAAAAAAGGAATGCCAGTTTATTTTACTATTTTAGGTCAACCTAATAGGCGTTTTGATGGTTTAACTCTGCGCGCAATCGAGCCTGCGCCAGACTCGATTAATACAGAGGCAACCTCGTCAAGCTCATCATCCACAAAAAGTGCAATTTATTACAATGGGTTATTTGATGTGGATAATCCCGATCATATTTTAAGAATTTCAATGACAGCGCAAGTTTATATCGTTTTGTCCGAAGCAAAAGATGTGCTAACTATTCCTTCTCAAGCAATCCAAAAAAAATTAGACAAAAATAAAGCGGTTATTTATCTGTTAAATAAATATAAAGAAATTGAAGAGCGTGAGGTTATTTTGGGTGCCGATAACAATATCAATGTTGAAATAAAATCAGGTATTAAAGAAGGTGATATTGTTGTGGTCAGTAGTGCTAATGGCGCTTCAATAGGCAATAATGCAAGATCACCAAGGATTCGATTCTAACATGGGGAATAATATACCGCTTATCAAGCTTGAGAATATTGTTCGTGAGTTTCCTGCAGGAGATTCAACCATACAAGTTCTTAAAGGCATCAATCTGACAATTAATGCTGGTGAAATGGTAGCTATTATTGGGGCTTCAGGATCTGGAAAGTCCACTTTGATGAATATTTTAGGCTGCCTAGATAAACCAACCTCAGGGACTTACTCTATTAGTGGACGCGCAACAAGGAAGTTATCCCTTGATGAGCTAGCTGAATTACGTCGTGAGCATTTTGGCTTTATCTTTCAACGTTATCATTTATTAAATGCACTAACCGCACGTGGAAATGTAGAAATTCCTGCTATTTATGCGGGTATTACCAGCGAGCAACGACAAAAAAGAGCGAATGAAATTTTAACCCGTTTAGGGCTTGCCGACAAAATAGATAATAAACCTAGCCAGTTATCGGGAGGACAGCAACAACGAGTCAGTATTGGTCGAGCTTTAATTAATGGTGGACAAATTATTTTAGCTGATGAACCAACAGGAGCCCTCGATCGTAAAAGTGGTTTAGAAGTGATGGCAATATTACAAGAATTACACCAACAAGGTCACACGGTTATTATTGTTACTCACGATACAAATATTGCTAAAAGTGCCCAGCGAGTTGTTGAAATTAGTGACGGGAATATTGTTTCTGATTCAATTAACCAAAATTACCAATCTGAACAAAATTGCAATGCTAATCGCCAAGTTAAGCAGATCGAAGCGACTAAAACGCAAGATAATTTCTGGGCAAAATATTATCGTTTTCGTGATGCGTTTAAAATGGCTATTTTATCGATGGTCTCACAACGGTTACGAACTATTTTAACTATGTTAGGTATTATAATTGGTATTGCCTCTGTGGTGTCAGTTGTTGCGTTAGGTCAAGGTACCAAACAAAAAATTTTATCTAATATTAATTCATTAGGAACGAGTACTTTAGAAATTTATGCCGGATCGGGATTTGGTGATCGCAATGCGGATAAAATCACTACATTGCGCTCATCTGATGCGGATTTTTTAGCTCAACAAAGCTTTGTTCATAGTACGACCCCAAACCTTGCAACCAGTGTCTATTTTCGAATTAACAACCTTGCTGTAATAGGAACTGTAAATGGTGTTGGTGAGCAATTTTTTGCCGTTCGTGGCTATAATATTACACAGGGGAAATCTTTCGATGAAACAAGTATTATTGCTTCCACACAAGATGCGGTAATCGATGAAAATACGGTTAAACGATTATTTGCCAATCAAAATCCTATTGGAAAAATTTTAATGGTGGGACAATTACCAGTAAGAATAATTGGTATTGCTACCAAACAACAACAAGGGTTTGGTAGCAATGAGAGTTTAAATATTTGGTTACCTTATACCACAGTTATTAATCGTATGGTTGGGCAAACGTCATTAAAAAGTATTACGGTACGCGTTAACGATAATGTTGATCTATCGGTTGCTGAGCAAGCTATTAATCAAATTATGTTAAAAAGGCATGGCACAAAAGACTTTTATATTTTTAACTCAGACAATATACGAGAAACAATTAATTCCTCAACTCGGGTAATGACTCTATTGGTTTCAGCTATTGCGCTAATTTCACTTATTGTTGGCGGTATTGGGGTGATGAATATCATGTTAGTCTCGGTCACCGAAAGAACTCGCGAAATTGGTGTACGTATGGCGGTTGGTGCTCGTTCAAGTGATATACTACAACAATTTTTGATCGAAGCAGTATTAGTTTGCCTAATTGGTGGAACAATAGGTATTTTACTTTCATTTGCTATTGGGTTTGTTTTTAATGCTGTTGTTACGTCATTTGCTATGAGTTTTTCCATTCTTGCCATTATTGCCGCATTTAGTTGCTCCAGTATAATTGGCATTATCTTTGGCTACTTTCCAGCAAGACGAGCTGCTAAGCTTGATCCTATTCATGCTTTAGAAAGAGAATAATCATATTCTTATAATAAAAAATCCCTTTGCATAAAATAGCTATGCAAAGGGATGGTAATATTAGTACTAAACGCTTAACTTATCTATTAAAAATAATAAGTTATACTTTTAGTAAAAAATGATAACAATGATATATCATCACATTATTTTTTATCGGAATTTGTTTTTTGCTCTACTTTTGCATTAGGATCTAACCCAGCAACAAATGCAGTCACTCTTGCATAGTCATTAATAAATGCTTCATCACTAGTTATATTAAGTTGATTTGCTATGATAAAAAACTTACGATTAACAATAACAGTAGGAATAGACTCTGGTTTCATCTCTTTAATTGCACTTGCTTGTTGCGCCATAAAGGCTTTAACTAAAAAGCCATCTTTGGTTTTATCATACACTTCACCACTGATACCTAATTTTTCAAAAACCACTTTAATATCATCAGCTGTTTTTATTGTTTTATCTTTTTGAACTGCATTATAAAGTGCAACTGAAGCTTTATCTTCAATACCAAGGACATTCGCTACAGCCCACGCTTGCGCAAGCTCTTTAGCTAGTGGTCCAAAATCCTCTAAATGATAACGTTTAAATTTGACTCCCTCAGGTAAAGCTTTACCAATGGTGTGCGAACCTTGATTTTGAATTTCAAATCTAAAACAGCTTGGACAATTAAACGAAAAAAACTCTATAACTTCTTTGTCAGGTGAAGGGTTTGTTGGCAATGCAGCATATTGTTTGCCTAATTCGATCGGCTCTGGCGCAGTTGTGGTTGTTGATACTTCGGATTTAGTTGTTGTTTTACCTTCATCTGCAAAACAGTTTACAGAAAAAAGTGCAATACTAATTGCTATCAGCGTTTTTTTCATATTCATAATCCTCCTTATTCTTTTATAATTCCACGTGCTTTTAACAACGCAGATTTAAAATCTTCTTCATAATCTTTTTTTAGGCCTGGAATAGCTTCGCTCTTATCTGAGCCTCGCATTTTTAAATGATAAATTAAAACTTCGTCACTCAAGTCCTTTAATTCACCTTCAAACCCCGCTTCTTGACCCAATTTAGCTAAAAATTGTAATAGGTTAAGATCTGAATCACTTTCCCAAGCGGGTTGTAATAATTCCATTACTTCATCAATACGATGACATTTCATAATTAATACCTTTTTTAATCCTCAAAGCAATTGAAGATGATGATATAAAATTTAATTTACATATTAAAAACAGGCTGGTATATACTCAATTTCATGAATAATTGAGCTGCTATGTTTAAAATATGTATGCTAAAACTTAAAACAACTTTGTTATATAGTAATGTTATTTTGTTTTTTGGCAATGCAAAAGAGAAATAATTTATGAAAAGTGTACCAATTACTGCAATTATTCTAGCAGGAGGGCAAAGTTTACGAATGAATGGTGATGATAAAGGATTACTGTTGTTAAACGGAAAACCGCTTTACCAACATGTCATTAACCATATCAAACCTCAAGTTGACTCAATTATGATTAACTGCAATCGTAATACTAATCAATATCGAAAAGCTCAATACCCAGTATTTAGCGATGATCTAACTGGCTATTTAGGGCCATTATCTGGCATTTACAGTGGGTTATTACGTAGTGAAACAGATTGGAATTTATTTGTTAGTTGTGATACCCCTTTCTTACCAAATGATTTAATCGCGCGTTTAGCAATACATACTTCAAACAGCAAAGCAATCTACCCGTGTGATGGTCAGTATAATCACCCAACTATTTTGCTTATTCATAAAGCAGTTATCCAAAAACTTAAATTGTATTTGGAACAAGGTAATCGTAAATTAATGTCATTTTTAGAACAAATTGATGCAAAATCCGTTGATTTTAATGATCAGACTTTTTGTTTTATTAATATCAATACGCCTGAAGAACTTAAACAAGCAAATCAAATAAAAAACTACTGAGATAGAAATAAGATAAGTATATCATCGGTATTAAGGCTATTTATCAATAGATAATATAGCCTTAATAATGGGAGCAGGTTATTTTATTTAAAGTAGTTCATATCAACGCCTAATCGCTATTTATTTGTTATGCTAACCATTTCTGAAATTGCTCAGCAAATAATTCTATTTCTTCATCTTGTGTGGACCATGAGGTGCAAAAACGCAAACCAATGTGTTTAGCATCAGTTTGTCCAAGATTATCTACGGCGTAATGAGCAAGAATTTTTTCAGCCAGTTGGATTGGACAATTAACAAATAGCTGATTACTTTGTGGTTTGGCGATAAATGTTAACCCTGCTTTCTCAAATAGTGTTTTTAATTTATCAGCCATCTCATTACTGTGCTTCCCTAACTCAAAATAAAGATTATTTTGCATTAATGCTTTAATTTGTATGGCAATAATCCAGCTTTTGGCTAAGATTGCTCCTTTTTGCTTCATGCTAAAACGAAAATCTTGATTAATGGAAAGATTATTAAATATCACCGCTTCACCAGCAAAAGCCCCCACTTTAGTTCCACCAATATAAAATACATCAGTATATTTTGCTAAATCAGGAAAAGTAATATCATTATCTTTTGCCGTTAATGCCATCGCTAATCTTGCACCATCTAAATAAAGATAAAGGTGATTTTTTTGGCAAAATTGATATAGTTTTTTGAGTTCTTGCTTGGTATATACCGTACCGAGTTCTGTCGTATTTGAGATATAGACAAGTTTAGGTTGTACCATATGCTCATCGCAATGATGAGTTAAAACAGGCTTAATCAATTCTGGTGTCAGTTTCCCATCTTCCGTTTGCACTGTTAACACTTTATGCCCTGTCGCCTCAATAGCGCCAGTTTCATGCACATTAATATGCCCTGTGTCAGTTGCAATAACCGCTTGATAAGGTCTTAATATATGTGAAATTACTGTTAAATTAGTAATAGTTCCTCCAGGCATAAAATGAATATCAGCCTTTGGTGATTTCAATTGTTTTTTTATGCTTTCTATTGCATGATCACAGATATCATCTAAACCATAACCACTCAATTTTTTATCAGCAATATCAATAAAATTTTTTAGTAAATGAGGGTGAACCGTTTGATTATAATCATTCAAAAAATCGTACATATAACGCTCCTTCTCCAACAGGCATTGTATAAAATAGTGTAATATTACCTAATCTTCAATATAGCACATTAGAGTAAAGAATCGATGAACAACCGGAAAATTATTGGGATTTGTGGTTATAGTGGTAACGGCAAAACAACTTTACTAAAAAAGATCATTGAATTATTCGTTGAACAAGGTTTTACTATTGGTTCATTAAAACATGCGCACCATAACATTGAGTTTGATATTCCTGGTAAAGATAGTTATGAATTGCGAAAAGCTGGATCTTTGCAAACAATTATTGCATGTAATAATCGTTATGCAATGATTCAAGAAACACCGAATAAACCAGCAGATTTAATCACGCTCATTAATCAATTTAATGATGTTGATATTATATTGATTGAAGGATTTAAAGACGAAAATATTCCTAAAATCATTTGTCATCGTCAAGCAAATAAAAAGCCCCTCTATATAGATGAGTTTACAATAGCGATAGCCAGTGATGAACCATTAGATGTTTCTGTGCCTATTTTTGATATCAATCAACCAATTCAAATTGTTGATTTTATAAAAAGATATTTATTTAAACAATAATATATCGTATCTTATCTACCTTTTTACTTTATATTATATAAAATTAGCATGATTCGTTTATTAAAAAAAATTCTAGCCATTGCCAAAAAGGTAATAATCGGACTAATGCTACTATCTGTTTTTTCAACTTTAGTTATGCGTTGGTGGAATCCTCCATATGGGTCTATGTTAATGATAGAACGTAAAGTCATGCATTGGAATATACCTCAACAACGAGTTTGGAAAGATTGGAATGAAATTTCGGACAATATTAAAATTGCCGTAATAGCCTCAGAAGATCAAAATTTTGCTGTGCATTGGGGATTTGATTTTAATGCTATTCGCATCGCCTTAGATCATAATCAAAATAGCAAAAAAATCAAAGGAGCTAGCACAATCACTCAGCAAGTTGCTAAAAATATCTTTTTATGGCCATCTCGTAGCTGGATTCGCAAAGGTGTTGAGTCTTGGTTTACATTGTGGATAGAACTATTTTGGCCCAAAAAACGTATACTGGAAATCTATTTAAATTGTGCTGAATGGGGAGAGGGTATTTTTGGTATTGAAGCCGCCGCTCAGCACTATTTTAATGTTAGTGCTAATCAGTTAACTGCAAAGCAAGCAAGTTTACTTGCAGCAATATTACCTAACCCAAGGCGTTGGAGTCCAACAATAGCAAGTGAACGGGTACAAAAAAGAGCTAAATGGATTTATAACCAAATGAATAATTTGGGTAATAAAAATTATCTAAAAAAGCTAAAATAGCGTTTATTGTTAGATAAATGTCTTAATAAATTCAGGAACAATTTTACTTGCAGGTCCATAAATTTTTGTTTGGAATAAATTTTGTTTAAAGCTAGGCTCTAAATTCAGTTCAATGGTTTTAGCACCAGATTGATTTGCAATCTGAACAAACCCCGCTGCTGGATAAACATTCCCTGATGTACCTATTGAAATAAAATAATCTGTTTGTAACAGTGCGTCATGGATAGCATCCATTTGTAATGGAATCTCTCCAAACCAAACAATATGTGGGCGGATTAATGTATTTTGTGCATAATCGATATCTTTATTACAATCAATAATCTGCCCTGTTTTTTCATTACGAACTTTTAATAACTCACCATGCATGTGAATAATATTTTTTGATCCAGCTTGTTCATGCAAATTATCTACATTTTGTGTCACAATTAATACGTTATCAAAACCTAACTTTTGTTCTAGTTCTGCCAATGCAAAATGCGCAGCATTGGGTTTTACATTAGGATCTTGTAATTTATTACGCAACATATTATAAAATTGATGAACAGCAATCGGATCTCGAATATATCCCTCATAGGTTGCAACATCATCTACATTATACCCTTCCCACAATCCATTTTGTGCACGGAACGTTGATAATCCAGATTCAGCTGAAATACCAGCGCCAGTTAAAATGACAATTTTAGGTGCTTTCATAATTGTATATATACCTTCGCTATTTAATTATTTTGCTATAAATTAAACATCTATAGTGCTTATCGTGTGATTAAAAAAATAATTAGGATTATTGCTTATATTCAGTTGTAAAAATCTGTAATGCTGGCTTATTTAGTTTTTGATATTGGCTATAAGCGCTTGCTACCTTTTGGCGGGTAACTTCTTTTGGTTCAACTTTTAGCCAGCTATCAATCATTGCATAAACGCTATATGCTTCAGGTGCCATTCGGTGCATAGTTAAAATCAGTGGCGTAATACCTAAACGAGATAGCGGTGGTGAAAAATATTGCTGACTTTTGCATGCAAATACTGCTGCATAACGCGATTTTTGTTTTGCCTGTTGCTCTTTTGAGAGTGTTTCCCATCGCCAGCTATCAGGTAAATATTTACGCCATGACCATTCCATTAACGAATCATGACCAATATAAACAACTAAGTCAGCCTTGCCTCCAACAATAACTTTTTTATCACCAAACAAATAGGATTGCTCTTTTTTACCAGCAGCATAATCTAGAAAATCATTGACAGTATCATCTATATATTTACCATTATATGCTTGCGCTATGATATAAACATCTTGATTTTGATGTTTATAAATTATTTCTTCTAATATTTTATCATTGCTTGGCCGATTAATTTTTATAACTTGCCACTCTTTTTGTTTTGCAAAATAGGTTTTAAAACCATAAGCGGCTCCCCAATAAAGATTACTTTTTGGATCTTGTCCATTACCTATAGCTTTTGGAACAGGAACAATCTTTTGGTATTTGTTATCACATAGTGCAACAAGAACATGGATAACTTTTGGTTTAGCTAAACATGAAAAAGAAAACATTAACCATATAATGGGTATAAAAAATAAGAAGGAAGTAATTTTCTTCATTAAAAAATCACATCTTTATTAATAATCAAAAATTAATCTTTCATACTATATCATTTTTTTTATTATAAAAATCCATAATATTATTTTATTTAATAAGTTATGTAAGATTAAATCTCAATACTTTATATGATCCTAGCCAAAATATTAAATAGTATCCGCCTTTACAATAGACTTAATGTATTAACCCGTACACCATAAGGTATAGCTTGCAGCAAAAGGATTCATGTTATTATTTCTTATCATTTTTTCAAAATAAAAACTTCAATAAAATCAATGGTTTTTCTGACTGATTTTTATTGTACTAGAACTTAATTTGAATGGACATACCGTATTGGTTGTCTCTATACGGTTTAAGATGACCTAATCATATGAATAATTTTATTATATATTTTTTCAATCCAAACAATTGAGTAATGACAACACAATAAGTTTACTGGAAATATGGCGAAATTAAGGGTAATAGCTGATGGTATAAATAGATAGATTATAATAATATCTACATTCAGGGCTGATGATCTATGATAATTTTCCACAATGAATGGACAGGTAATCCATAAGATAAAACTTATTAAAATACCAACAATCATCCCACAAAAAACTAAACCTGATGGTCGTTTTATTTAATATAACGATTGAAATAATAATAAAACAGCAATAACACAAACCATAAAATAGTAAATAATAAGACTCAGGTGTACCGTGTTTCCTGATAAAGTGATAACACTATCGATAACTTAGTAATCCCCCTATAAAATTAACCAACAATATAACAACTAGCTTAATCATTTTCATTGGTTTAGCCTTTTTTATCACCAATTTCTTTGACTTGTTTATCTAAACCAGAAGGCCAAATATGAAGCTCTTGCTTCCCCCCTTTTTATTGATATCACAGCGGTGGCATTTATCCATTTTGGGGGCGAGGATTAATATAACAAATAGTGTATTAACAATACACGTTTATGATAAGCTAACTCACTATAAAATAATTAAATTAAATAATTATGTGAAAACAATAAGTTTAATTGAAGAGGTAAGTTGGGCAAGGGCAAAAACTTATTAGCCAGTTATCAATCGAACTATTGTTAAATTATTAAGTGGTTATATTCTGCCAAAGATAAGAAATGAATGAATTGAGGTAATAAGATGAAAAAGTTTTCTATACTAATATTGTTAATGTTGTGCCCATTAGCCTCTTTTGCTAAAGGACCTAATTGTTATTCTTGGCCGATGAATATGACTTTGGCTTGGATGAAAAACGAGAACATAGTCGATATTCGAAAGTTAGATGAATCTAAAACTAAAATAACACAGTTGGTATCAGAAGAAATAAAAAAAGGGGTGTATACGCAAATATATAACTTTGTTTTTTATGATACACATGGTAATAGCTACCAAGTTATTACCAAAAGCCAAGCATCATATGAAGAATGTTCAATCAGTGATGTGAATAAATATCTAATATCCAAAAGTCAAGTTCATTAGTAGCTTATCTAATAATAGGCAAGTAAATTTGGCATTTTAGCGTGTTTTTAGTCAATGATAAAAATAATATAATTTAAAAAAAGAATAACTTAAGGTAATTATATGAAAAAGCTTTCTTTAGTAATATTGTTAATATTATGCCCAATGCTATCTTTTGCTAAAGGGCCAGATTGCCATACTCGCGCTTTGGATAAGGCTAAGGAGTGGTTGAAAAATAGTAATATAGTGGAGATTGAAAACTTGAATCAATCAAAATTGAGAATAACCCTTTTAGCATCTGAACAGAAAAGTAAGGATTTATATACGCAAATTTACCATTTTGTTTTTTATGATAATAAAAATAAAGCTTATGAAGTTATCACCAAAAGTGAAGCTTCTAATAAAGACTGCTCAATAGGTGAAGTTGATAGTTATTTAGTATCAAAACGCCAAATTGATTATTTTGATTAATGGATCAGATTGCCAAAGATTTCAAAATTTATTTAATGAATTGATACTGTAGCTTTACAAGTTAGCTATACAGAATAAGGAAAACAAGATTAAGGTTATAATATGAAAAAAATTATTTTAATTATTGGGCTAATATTACCAGCTATCTCTTTTGCTAAAGTACCTAATTGTTCAAATCAGTTTATGAACGATGCACTAAGGCAGATGCAATATGTTGGTATCGTTGATATGGGAAATTTAGATCCGTCCAAAACCAAAGTCACCTTATTGGCTTCAGAAAAGAAGAAAAATACAAATACTACAATAAAAAAACAGTATATATATACACAAGTTTATCATTTTGTTTTCTATGATGATGATGGTAACAGTTATCAAGCCATAACGAAAAATGACGCTGTAGAGGCTAATGAAAATGATATTTATGATTCTTGCTCTGCTGGATTGGGTGTAGTTTACTTTGTTTCAAAAACTGTTGAATAACTACCCTTGTTACTTTACGAAAACAGCTAAGTAGTAGGTATAACCCTAATTTTCCTATATTTAAATAAAAAAGAAATTTTAAGTTATTGCGAGTTTTCTATTAAAAAGTTTTAGAAAAATGTAGGTTTCAGTATCAATTTAATAAGAAAATAATACTGAAGAGTATTGAAAGAAAACTAACGCTTAACATTTGGAACGCTAAAATTAAAAAGGTTACTCAGCAATTCTATCCAGTAACCTTTTTCGTGCACTACAACATAAAAAGCAAATTATTGGCCGACACGGCGAGTTAATTCAATAACACGAATTTTTGCTAATGCCTTAGATAGTTCGGCAGATGCTTGAGCAAATGACACATCATCACTTAGGTGATTAATATGTTCCTGCGCTTGCCTTACCGCTTCTTGTGCTCTTGCTTCATCTAAGTCTTCACCGCGAATAGCAGTATCTGCTAAGATGGTTACGATGTTAGGTTGAACTTCTAAAATACCACCAGACAGATAGATAAACTCTTCTTCGCCATTCGTTTTCACAATACCAACCATACCAGGTTTTATTGTTGTGAGTAAAGGTGTATGACCAGGATAAATCCCGAGCTCGCCTTCTTGACCAGTTACTCTGATTCGCTGAACATCACCTGAAAATAGGTGAGATTCAGCACTAACAACTTCTAATTGATAGGAAGTTAGTGCCATATTACTATCTCCGTTAATACGATCTGCTCAATGAATCTCCTAGAGAGATTTTGCTTTCTCAATCGCTTCATCAATTGAACCAACCATATAGAACGCTTGTTCTGGTATATGGTCATAATCGCCTTTCATGATACCCGTAAATGCACTTATCGTATCTTTCAATGGTACATATTTACCTGGTGAACCAGTAAATACTTCTGCAACAAAGAATGGTTGAGATAAGAAGCGTTGAATCTTACGCGCACGAGCAACAATTAATTTATCTTCTTCTGATAACTCGTCCATGCCAAGAATCGCAATAATATCTTTTAATTCTTGATAACGTTGCAAAATCGATTGAACACCACGGGCACAATCATAGTGCTCTTGACCAACCACTAAAGGATCTAATTGACGGCTGGTTGAATCCAATGGATCCACCGCTGGATAGATACCTAATGAGGCGATTTGTCGGCTCAATACGATTGTTGCATCTAAGTGAGCAAATGTTGTTGCTGGTGATGGGTCAGTCAAGTCATCTGCTGGTACATATACAGCTTGGATTGAAGTAATTGAACCAGTTTTAGTTGAAGTGATACGCTCTTGTAGTAAGCCCATTTCTTCGGCTAATGTCGGTTGATAACCTACAGCCGATGGCATACGACCTAATAATGCAGATACTTCGGTACCAGCTAAGGTATAACGATAAATATTATCGATGAATAATAATACATCTTTACCTTCATCGCGGAATTTTTCTGCCATGGTTAAACCAGTTAACGCAACGCGCAAACGGTTTCCTGGTGGCTCATTCATCTGACCATAAACTAACGATACTTTATCAAGCACGTTTGATTCTTTCATTTCGTGATAAAAGTCATTACCTTCACGAGTACGTTCACCTACACCTGTAAATACTGAGTAACCAGAGTGTTCGATAGCGATGTTACGGATTAACTCCATCATATTAACGGTTTTACCCACACCAGCACCACCGAATAGACCCACTTTACCCCCTTTAGCAAATGGGCAAATTAAATCAATAACTTTAATACCTGTTTCAAGTAATTCAGTTGAGTTTGCAAGTTCTTCATAAGTCGGTGCTGCGCGGTGGATAGCCCAACGCTCTTCTTCCCCAATTGGACCTGCTTTATCAACCGGATCACCAAGTACGTTCATGATACGCCCCAGTGTTTTAGTCCCCACTGGTACTTCAATGCCGTGACCAGTGTTTACCACTTTAAGTCCACGTCTTAAACCATCAGATGATCCCATCGCAATACAACAAACAACGCCACCACCTAATTGTTGTTGAACTTCCAGAACTAATTTTTCAGTGCCAGTTTCCACTTCTAATGCGTCATATACCTTTGGTACTGCATCTTCGGGGAATTCGACATCAACCACCGCACCGATGATCTGGACAATCTTTCCAGTAGCCATTTTTAATCCTCTACGTCTTTTTCTTAACTATAAGCCAATATTTAGCACTAACCTGAAACCGCGGCTGCACCGGATACAATATCAATCAATTCATTAGTAATCGCACCTTGGCGCGCTTTGTTATACACAATTTGCAATTCATTAATTAGGTTTGCACCGTTATCTGTTGCCGCTTTCATGGCTACCATTCTTGCTGCTTGTTCACTCGCTAAATTATCAACCACTGCTTGGTAGACTTGTGATTCAATATAGCGACGTAAAATCACATCTAATAGTGATTTAGCGTCAGGCTCATAAATATAATCCCATGATGAAGCTTTGAGCTCTTTATCTTCTGATGGTGGTAATGGTAATAATTGCTGTATTGTTGGCTTTTGCGACATCGTATTAATAAATTTATTGGTAACAATATATAATTTATCAATTTTACCGCTGTCATATGCCTCAAGCATTGTTTTTACCGGACCAATTAAATTGGATAAAGTTGGCTCGTCTCCCAAGTTAGTGACTTGGGTTAAGATGTTTGTTTTCAATGATGAAAAAAATGAAACACCTCGAGAGCCAATTAAAGCAACATCAGTTTCCACCCCTTTTTCTTGCCATGCTGACATATCGGCAATAACACTTTTAAAAAGGTTGATATTTAAACCACCACATAAACCACGATCGGTTGAAATGATAAGGTAGCCAATTCGCTTTACATCTCTTTGTTCTAAATAAGGATGTTTGGCGCCTATCTGAGCTAACGCTAAATGTCCAATTACTTCACGGATCATCTCTGCATATGGTCGGCTAGCGGCCATTCTATCTTGCGTTTTACGCATTTTAGAGTTAGCAACCATTTCCATCGCTTTAGTGATCTTTTGCGTACTTTGGATACTGGCAATTTTGGTTCTAATTTCTTTTGCATTAGCCATTTTTTACCCCCACCCTTACCAAGTTTGAGTTGATTTAAAGCTTTCAAGTAATGCTTTTAGCTTACTTTCAATCTCATCATTGTAATTACCGGTCTCATCAATTTGTTTAACAAAATCGCCATGTTGACTATGAGCATAAGCAAGTAGTGCGGTTTCAAATGGTAACACTTTAGCAAGTTCAACATCTTCTAAATAACCACGCTCAGCGGCGTAAAGTACAATTGATTGTTCAGCAACAGTCATTGGTGAGTATTGCTTTTGTTTTAACAATTCGGTTACTTTTTCACCGTGGCTTAATTGATTTCTTGTTGCTTCATCTAAGTCAGATGCAAACTGTGAGAACGCAGCTAATTCACGATATTGTGCAAGCGCAGTACGGATACCACCTGATAATTTTTTCATTATCTTAGTTTGCGCTGCACCACCTACACGTGAAACTGAAATTCCTGGGTTAACCGCTGGGCGAATTCCTGAGTTAAATAGGCTAGTTTCAAGGAATATCTGACCATCAGTAATCGAAATTACGTTAGTTGGTACGAATGCCGAAACGTCACCAGCTTGAGTTTCAATAATTGGTAATGCAGTTAAAGAACCTGTTTTACCTTTAACTTCGCCTTTAGTGTACTCTTCAACATAGGCTTCGTTGACACGCGCAGCACGTTCAAGTAAACGCGAGTGAAGATAAAATACATCACCAGGGTAAGCTTCACGTCCAGGTGGGCGACGAAGTAATAACGAAATTTGACGGTAAGCAACCGCTTGTTTAGATAAATCATCATAAACAATTAATGCATCTTGACCACGATCGCGAAAGTATTCGCCCATTGCACAACCTGCATATGGTGCTAAATATTGTAATGCTGCTGATTCAGATGCAGAGGCAACAACAACAATCGTATTTTTTAATGCACCATGTTCTTCAAGTTTACGCACAACATTGGCAATAGTTGATTGTTTTTGTCCAATAGCGACATAGATACATTTTACGCCAGAGTCACGTTGGTTGATGATCGCATCAATAGCAAGTGCTGTTTTACCGGTTTGACGGTCACCGATGATAAGTTCACGCTGACCTCGGCCAATTGGAATCATTGAGTCAACGGCTTTATAGCCAGTTTGTAATGCTTGATCAACGGATTTACGATCGATAACACCAGGGGCAACAACTTCAACTGGTGAAAATCCATCATGTTGAAGTGAACCTTTACCATCAATTGGCTCACCTAGTGTGTTAATAACGCGACCTAATAAACCTTCACCGACTGGTACTTGTAATATACGACCAGTACATTGGACTTTCATTCCTTCAGACAAATCTTCGTATGGTCCCATGACCACTGCACCGACAGAGTCTCTTTCAAGGTTGAGAGCCATTGCATAGCGACCTCCTGGTAATGCAATCATTTCACCTTGCATTACATCAGTTAGTCCATGGATTCGAAGGATACCATCACTTACAGATATGATAGTTCCTTCATTGTGAGCATCACTCACAATATTGAACTGAGCTATCCGCTCTTTAATTAGTTCACTTATTTCAGTTGAATTTAGCTGCATTATCAGTCCCCTTAAGACTGTAGAGCGTCATTTAAACGATTTAAACGCCCTCTGATACTACTATCAATAACCATATCGCCCGTACGAATAATAAAACCAGAAATGAGCGATTTATCTATGTGACATTTTAGTTTTACTTTTCGTGATAAACGTTTTTCGACAGCGACAGAAATCTTATTAAGTTGTTCATTGGTTAGCTCACTAGCAGAAATCACATCTACATCTGCTTGGGCATCTTTCTCTAAACAATATTGCTCAAACAAAGTTAGTACTTCGGGAAGAAGTGATAACCGTTTGTTTTCAGCCATAATCTTAATAAAGTTAGTGCTAAACTCATCTAACACATCTTTGCAGATATTGATGAGTAAATTAGCCACCGAATCGGCTTTCATGTCAGATGTTAAAACACTCTTTATTTGAGCATCTTTGCTTACTTCTGATGTCAACACTAGCATTTTATGCCATGATTCGATGCTGTTTTTTTCTACCGCAAACTCGAAAGCGGCTTTAGCATAAGGGCGAGCAATCGTAATTAAGTCAGCCATTGCTCATATCTCCTTATAGTTCAGCTACGAGTTTATCAATGATGTCGCTATTTGCGGCTTCATTAACAGAACGTTGAATAATTTTTTCTGCACCAGCAATAGCGAGTGTAGCGACTTGTTGTTTGAGCTCTTCTTTAGCTCGTTTGCGTTCGGCCTCTACTTCGGCAAGCCCTTGAGCAACAATTCGTTCTTTTTCACGAGAAGCTTCTTGCTTTGCTTCTTCAAGAATGGCTGCTTTGCGTTTGTTTGCTTGCTCAATAATTGCATTGGCCTCAACCTTAGCCTGTTGCATTATGTCAGATGTATTTGCTTTGGCTAATTCCAAATCTTTTTTTGCTGTTTCTGCTGAAGCAAGTCCTTCGGCTATCTCTTTTTGACGCTTTTCAATTGCGCCAATAACTGGAGGCCAAACAAACTTCATACAGAACCAAACAAACAATACAAATGTAATTGCTTGGCCGAGGAGCGTTGCGTTCATATTCATGACACGATTCCTCTTAAATTTTTATTAGCCAGCGACAGCAAAAATAACATAAAGCGCAATACCCACACAAATCATTGGGATCGCATCAACTAAGCCCATAACGATAAAGAATTGAGTACGTAACATAGGCATTAATTCTGGTTGGCGAGCAGCACCTTCTAAAAATTTACCACCTAATAAACCAATACCAACTGCACCACCAATTGCAGCTAATCCCATCATTATACCTGCGGCTACAAATAACATACTAATATCCATTATATACTCCAGTTTATTATCAAAAAAATATTAAAATTAATGATCTTCCGTTGCCGACGCCATAGCTAAATAAACGATCGTCAACACCATAAAAATAAATGCTTGTAATGTAATAATTAAAATATGGAAGATGGCCCAAGGTAATGACAATACCCACTGTGACCACCAAGGTAATAATGCAGCAATTAAGATGAAGATAAGTTCACCAGCATACATATTTCCGAAAAGTCGAAGTCCTAAAGAAACAGGTTTAGCTAAAAGGCTAACTAATTCAAGCACTAAATTAATAGGCGCAAATGCCCAGTGATTGAAAGGGTGAAGTGTATATTCTTTAATGAAACCACTAATCCCTTTATATTTAATAGAATAAATAATAATAAGGGCAAACACGCCTAAAGACATTGACATAGTGATGCTAACATCAGCTGTTGGAACAACCCTTAAATGTGATAGACCTAGGTATTGGCCTGCATAAGGTAGAAAGTCAACCGGGATAAGATCCATAAAATTCATTAAAAAAACCCAAATAAACACTGTTAAAGCTAATGGTGCAATGAGTTTATTTTGACCTGTGAACATATCTTTAACGGTATTGTTTACAAATTCAAAAATCATCTCAACAGCACATTGTAATTTACTTGGCACTCCACTAGTTGCTTTTTTAGCAACGCGGTGAAAAATCCATAAAAAGATTACACCAAGTAGAATTGAAAAGAACAGTGAGTCAAGGTTTAAGGTCCAAAAACCCGAACCTACTTGCAAGTTCTCAAGATGATGCTTGATGTAAGCTTGTGGTGAAGCTGGAGAGGAAACAGACATATAACCCTCTTACTTATTTCTAAAAACAAAGAATACTGCTTATTTACCAAGAAAAGGTATAAGCAATCGTTGTAATAATTGAAGCCACTATTTTAAACCCAATTACCTATATTAAGTCAACCTTTGATTAACGAAATTAAAAATTTAGACACTTTTTACTAATTTTGTGTAAATATGCGCAACTTTACCCATTATTTTAAACCAAATATTGTTCAATCAATGGCTTAATTAATGGGCATAAATGAGGCTATTTTTAATTTTTAACCGCTATGGCAATAGTTTCTGCTAATTTTTGTGCTTCCATTTCATTGTTTCCCTCAACCATGACGCGAATAAGTGGTTCTGTACCCGATTTACGGAGCAAAACTCGCCCATGATTGCCAAGCTGTTTTTCTGCTTGTTCAATAGCTGATTTTACTACATTGCTATTTAGTGGATCTTCTTTGCCTGAAAAATGGATATTAATTAAGACTTGCGGTAGCATTGTCATGCCACTGCATAAATCAGCTAATGACATATCATTACGCACCATTGCCGCTAGTACTTGTAAGCCCGCAACGATACCATCACCGGTGGTGGTTTTATCTAATAATAACACATGACCTGAATTTTCAGCACCTAAGCGCCAGTTTTTTTCTACTAATTTTTCAAGCACATAACGATCACCCACTTTGGCTCGGACAAAAGGAATTCCAAGATTTCTAAGTGCAATTTCAAGCCCCATATTGCTCATTAATGTGCCAACAACTCCACCTTTGAGTTGACCTTGTCTCAGTGCCTCGCGAGCAATGATGTAAATAATTTGATCACCATCAATTTTGCGTCCTTTATGATCAACCATGATGATACGATCGCCATCACCATCTAATGCAAAGCCTAAATCTGCTTTTTCATCAATAACACATTTAGCGAGAGCCTTAACGTCAGTTGCACCACAGTTTTCATTGATATTAACACCATCAGGTTCACAACCAATTTTGATCACTTGCGCGCCAAGCTCTCGTAATACTTTAGGAGCGATGTGGTAAGTCGCACCATTAGCGCAATCGACAACAATTTTTAATGTAGCTAGACTTAAATCATGATCGAATGTGCTTTTACAAAATTCGATATAGCGTCCCGCTGCATCGGTGATACGGCTTGCTCGACCAAGTTGTTTTGATTCTACACAATCGATCTCTTTTTCAAGCTCAGCCTCAATTTCTAATTCAATAGCATCATCAAGCTTTTTCCCTTCGGCTGAAAAGAACTTAATACCATTATCATAAAAAGGGTTATGTGAAGCAGAAATGACCACCCCAGCATCAGCCCGAAAAGTACGAGTTAAATAGGCTATGGCGGGGGTTGGCATAGGGCCTGTAAAAGCAGCGGCAACGCCAGCGGAGGCAAAACCTGCTTCCAGTGCTGACTCAAGCATATAGCCTGAAATGCGAGTATCTTTACCGATTAATACTTTTTTCACCCCATCTTTGGCAAGCACACGACCCGCTGCCCAGCCTAATTTGAGCGCAAAATCTGGTGTGATAGGATACATTCCAACTTTACCGCGGATCCCATCTGTACCAAAATATTTCCGATTAGACATTTTGTTCCCTTACACTAATATTTGTTATTTTGGACAACATTTAATTAACTATACTTTACTTTAAAGTTGTATGCGATTATTTTTTGATAAAACGCATACCCCAAGTTGTAAAAAAACTCAATAAAATATACGTTTCAGTATAAAGCTATTCTCGACTATCATTGGCAAATTTTAATAATACTTGGCTCTCTTTGATAAAGCGTTCTGCATAATTGCCAAACCAGGCGGTGACTTCATTAAAATTATCAATAAATTTAGTTTTATTACGTTGTTCAATTAATCTCACCATTTGCCCAAAGCGCTCGTAATAGCGCTTGATTAATTCGATATTATCATCTGATGCCATAATGATATCGGCATAAAGAGCCGGATCTTGAGCAAACAACCGTCCAACCATCATCAGCTCAAGCCGATAGATAGGAGATGATAGTGCAATTAGTTGCTCTAAATCAGCCTGTTCACGTTGTAAATTTACGCCGTATGAAAAAGAGGTAAAATGGCGTAATGCTTGAATGAACGACATGCATTTATCATGCTCTTTGGCATCAATAGCGCATAAATTAGCACCCCATATACGCATTTGCTCAATTAACCATTGATACTTAGTAGGTTCGCGACCTTCACAATAAACGATGATTTGTTTGGCTAAATTAGGCACATCAGGGCCAAACATAGGATGCAATCCGACAACTGGTCCTTGATGCTTTTCTAGCATTGTTTCAAGTGGTTTAGCTTTGATAGAAGTAAAATCCGTTAAGATACAATCTGTTGGCAATTGCGGTAATTGCTTTATGATTTCACAAGTTTTATTTATTGGCACTGTGACAATAACCGCAGCAGCATCAGCAACTATTTCAGTAGCTTGATGCATAGTTTTAGAGCCTAACGTTTTAACTTGGTAGCCTGATAATGTAAATAACCGAGCAAACAACCGCCCCATTTGTCCATTACCACCAACAATAACTATAGAACCTTGGCCTGTATAAACTTTTTTGAAACCTTTGTCATTTTCGCTAATATACGATTCACGCATCAAACGACGTAAAATATCTTCAATTAATGCGGGAGGTATACCCGCATTTTCAGCTTCTTGTCTCCTTTTATTTAGCATCTCTGCTTCACGTTTAGGATCATAAATAGGAATACCATGTTTACTTTTTACTTCACCAACTTCGGTAACTAATGCTAATCGTTTGGTAATTAATGATAAAATTGATTTATCAACTTCATCAATTTTATCGCGCAAGGCAGTTAATTCCGTAGACATATTCGGCTATTCCTTTTATCACAAATGACAACTCTTTATGTAATAGCTTAACAGTATAACGTATTTTTGGTAGGATGGGGCAACTACAACATTAAATGTAACACAATAAAATAATCATGAAAGTCATCTCTTTTAATATTAACAGCCTTCGAGCCCGAATTCATCAGCTAGCGGCAATTATTGATATCCACCAACCAGATATTATTGGTCTTCAAGAAACCAAAGTACATAATGACCAATTTCCCGTTGAAGAGCTTGCTCAGTTTGGTTATCACTTATATTATCACGGGCAAAAAAGTCACTATGGTGTGGCATTGTTAACTAAACAAAAACCCATTTCAGTACAGTGTGGTTTTCCAACCGATAACGAAGACGCACAATGCCGTTTGATTATTGCTGAGTTACCAACTAGCCAAGGCAATTTGATGGTAATTAATGGTTATTTTCCGCAAGGTGAAAGTTTACATCATGAAATAAAATATCCTGCTAAGCGTAAATTCTATCAAGATCTAATAACTTATATCGAACAGCAACAATTAAATAGCCAATTATCATTAATAATGGGGGATATGAATATTTGCCCAACCGATTTAGATATAGGTCTTACCGAAGAAAACCGAAAACGTTGGTTACGTACAGGTAAATGTTCATTTTTGCCAGAAGAGCGTGAATGGATAAAAAATTTAATGTCACTTGGTTTTACTGATACTTACCGTAATGCTTATCCAAAAGAAAAAACATATTCTTGGTTTGATTATCGTTCTAAAGGTTTTGATACCCATATTGGGCTACGTATCGATTTGATTTTAGCTAGCAAAAAAATGATGAATTACTACCTGCAAACAGGTATTGATTATGATATTAGAGCGATGGAAAAACCATCTGATCATGCACCAATTTGGGCTCAATTTGATTTAGCATAACCATAAATATAGTTACCATAAGGATAATAGCATGCAAGGTAGTTCAATTTTATCGATTAAAGATCTCAATCAAATGGTGAAAGAGTTGCTTTGTGATGCTATTGGCCAAGTTTGGTTGATAGGCGAAATCTCAAACTTTTCTCGTCCATCGTCGGGTCATTGGTATTTCTCATTAAAAGACGACAGTGCACAGGTGCGCTGTGCAATGTTTCGCAATAGTAATTTCCGTGCTGGCTTTACACCACAAAATGGACAGCAAGTTTTAGTTCGAGCAACAGTTACACTGTATGAATCGCGCGGGGAATATCAACTAGTTATTGATAAAATTCAACCCGCAGGAGCAGGATTACTACAGCAAAAGTTTGAGCAGTTAAAACAAAAACTGTCAGACGAAGGTTTATTTGATCCCATGTATAAACAGCCACTGCCTGAAAATATTCGTACCATTGGCATTATCACTTCATCAACGGGTGCTGCGCTACATGATATTTGCCAGATATTAAAGCGCCGTGATCCTAGCTTACATTTAATCATCTACCCAACTCAAGTACAAGGCAATGAGGCCGCGGGACAAATTGCTAAGATGATTCAAATTGCCAATATTCGGCAAGAATGTGATGTGTTAATTATTGGGCGAGGCGGAGGTTCGCTTGAAGACTTATGGTCATTTAATGAAGAAATAGTAGCAAGAGCCATTTTTTCAAGCAAAATACCGACGGTTAGTGCGGTTGGACATGAAATTGATTTTACCATTGCAGATTTTGTTGCTGATGTCAGAGCGGCTACACCATCTGCTGCTGCCGAGTTAGTAAGTCATGATAATTTAGATCAGATAAAACGCATTCAAGCAAAAGAACAGCATCTATCCATGGCAATGGATTATTATTTAATGCAGTGTCGAGAAAAACTCAATAAATGGCATCATCTATTGCAGACTCAACATCCACAAACAAAATTAGAAAAACAATTGAATCAACTTTTAACCTATCGTCATTCATTATATGAAAATATTCAGCAATATTTTTTCAAGCAGTCAAATCGCTATAATTTTTTAGATAGACGATTATTACGAGTATCGCCACAAAATAACATCACCTATTTAGGGCAATTGGTTCGACAAAAACAGCAGCAACTCATTAATTTAATTGATCAGAAATTAACAAAGTCACAGCATCAATTTGTGTTACAAACTTCGCAACTCAATAATGTTAGCCCACTTGCTACACTTGAGCGAGGTTATTCTGTCACCATAAACCAAAATAACACAGTGGTTCGTCGCTGTGAGCAGGTGACTGTTGGGGAATTTATCGTCACAAGATTAAAGAAAGGAAAACTGGTTAGTCAAATTATCGAAATTAACGAATAAACTCGTTATCTTTAAAGAACATTCATAGACTGTTTTTACCAGTTTTTAACATCATTTTTGCAATTCAAGTGATCACTAGTATATAATCTGAACAATAGGAAATTATTATATTATTCAGAGGGGTTATGAGTTACCCGATAGGTATTGATTTAGGTACGACAAATAGTTTAATTTGTGTTTGGCAAGATGGAAAACCATTCCTTATTCCTAATTCAATTGGTGAAGTTGTTACACCATCTGCAGTTAGTGTTGACGAAGACGATTCTATTCTAGTCGGACATGCGGCATTGTCCCGTTTAACCACGCATCCCAATCGTAGTGCAGCCGCTTTTAAACGCTTTTTAGGTTCAAACAAAGTTTTTGAATTAGGCGACAAAAAGTTTACGCCAACCGAACTTTCAGCGATGGTTTTAAAATCACTTAAAGCGGATGCAGAAGTATTTTTAAAGCAAGAAATTTGTGATGTTGTCATTTCGGTGCCTGCTTATTTTAATGATGAGCAGCGCAAGCAGACTCGCTTTGCTGCTGAGTTAGCGGGATTAAATGCTGTGCGTTTAATCAATGAACCAACAGCAGCTGCTATGGCATACGGATTACACGAAGAACAATCAGGTAATACTTTAGTATTTGACTTAGGTGGTGGCACGTTTGATGTGACTGTGCTTGAATATTCGATGCCAATTATTGAAGTGCATGCTTCGGCAGGTGATAACTATTTAGGTGGTGAAGATTTTACCCAAGAGCTTGTTAAAGCTTGCTTAAGTGAGTGGAATCTTAAACAACAAGATATTCCAGCAGATGATTATGCTCGATTGTTAGATTTGGCAGAGCAATTAAAATGCAAATTAAATGGTGAACAGATGCATAATTTGACGTGGTTTTGGCAAGATAAGCAGTGGCAATTTGCACTCAATGAAAGCCGAGCTAAAATGATCTGGTTACCGTTACTTAATCGTTTACGAGCACCGGTCGAACAAGCGTTAAATGATGCACGTTTAAAGCCTAATCAGCTAGAGCATATTGTATTAGTTGGCGGTTCATCACAACTTGGAGTGGTGCGCGAATTGGTTACTAAATTATTTGGAAAATTACCATATCGTCATATAAACCCAACTACAATTGTCGCTCAAGGTGCCGCTGTTCAAGCTGCTTGCCGATTGCGTAATAAAGATGTAGAAGAAGTCATTCTCACCGACGTGTGTCCTTATACTCTTGGGATTGAAAGTTGTTCAAATAATGTCAGTGGGTTATTTTCACCCATTCTTGAACGTAATACTATTGTACCAACTTCGAAAGTAAAAACATTTTACACAACTCACCCTCAGCAAAAAGTGATATGTATTTCGGTTTATCAAGGTGAAAATCCACGCGTTGAAAACAATGTTTTAATTGATGAGTTTGAAGTGCCTCTAACGCCAATGGAAAAAACACAAGGGATTGATGTTCGCTTTAGTTATGATCTAAATGGCTTATTAGAAGTTGATGTGGTTTTACTTGAGACAGGCAAACAACATGGCAAAGTGATTGATCATAGTCCAATTGGATTAACAGACAAACAAAAACAAGACAGTCATGATCGCTTAAAAGCACTTAAAATTCACCCTCGCGACGAAATGCCGAATCGTACTTTATTAGCAAGGCTGGAACGTGCATGGGCACAATCATTGGGTGATGAACGTCTATTAATTGGATCATATATCGAAGTTTTTATGGAAGTATTAAATAGACAAAATTCTGAAGAAATTAACAAAATTCGTTGTGAAATTGAATCTAATCTAAAAGATCTGAATCGATAGCCAATAAAATTTTAAAAATATAAAAAGTCCTCTTTTTTAGAGATAAAAAAGAGGACTTTATTTTGTTTACTTTTCCTTTTCTTTGGGTGTTTTTTCCACTGGTGGTCCAAAACGGTTAGTGTGTTTGATGCCGGAACCCAAAAATGGCATAAAAAATAAGAGAGAAACCAACATTTGGGTCACGGGTTCTCCTCTATCAATATCATTAAAACGTCGTTTTAAAGCAAAAATCATGTTGGTTACAGCAATAGAATAACAAATCATAGAAAAAGTAGGACTATTCAATTCAGAATTACTGTTAAGTACGATCATCAATCCTAACACAATGAAGCTACAACATAATTGTATAATAAAACCTTTTATATTAGTTCGTCCTTTCCAACGCCAAAACTGCCACCATTTATTTTTAGGTAATGGCTGTGATTCCAGTTTTTGTTGATTTTCATGATTTTTTGCTATAAGTAATGCTGCACAAAGCCGTAAGACTAAATCATTGTCACTGTTGTTTTTAAAATTGTATAACACTTCAAGTTCATCTTCATCGTATATACCGTAATAGCTAGACAAACGTTTAGTAAGTATCATTATTTCATCAGTTTGTTTAGTATAATTGTATTTCATACTGCGATCAAAAAATGGTGCAATCCAACTCTTTTTTAGATTTTTTGCTGTTTCTATTAACTCTTTATTATCACCAGTAACACTTTTCAACATCTGATCTAATTTTGTTTTTTGATCGGGTTTATAAAATACTATGTTGTATAAAATAATCAAGTAGAGAGGGTTTTGTTTTGCTAATTTAGGTTGCCATACTTGTTCAAGTTTTTGCTCAATTTCCTTAAAATCAATGCTATCAGGTGTATCATCAATATACGATTCAATTGAATTTGGATAATTTATTAAGATGCAATTAATTAACTTACTGTCATTGTTAATCAGATTATATAACTCTGTTTCATTTTGCCAGTTTCCTTGTTTAAAAATATTAATAAGAGGAGATAGCAAATTGTCATTCGGTAGTTGGAATGTATTATTCTCAGTTTGAAGATATTTGGCCGTTGCAAAAGGCTGGCTGGCAATTGATATAACTAATAAACAATTACGATACCATTGCCAATAGGCATTTTTATTACTTGAACAGATAGAAGCATCTGGTGGAGCAGGTAGTTTGTAAGGTATTCGTATTGTAAGAAAAGCTACCCAATCATACATTTCCATATATGAATACTCTAAATTATTATAAAGATGAAATATGGCAACAAACGGCAAATAATCAAGCCTATCTAGCCATAAACGACAATAAAAACAATGATTATCTTCAGAGTTAGGATCAAATTTAGCTGGGATAGGCGTATTTTCATCACTATCATATAGCCAAGCTTTAAACTCTTGTACGGGCGGTAGTTCTGATAACCATGTTAGGTTTTGTCGTGCTTGCCGTTGTAAATTTTGCAAAATAAATTGTTCAAATGGATCATCGCTGCGTTCATCAAGGATTTCTTGCAATAATCTTTCATTACCGTGGCGAAGCATGATGGCATGGCGATATAAGCGATACAATCGATTGGTACCGTCATCAAGTAATAGCATGGATAAAACTTGTCTATAATTCCAATTTACATTTAAAGCCCAGTCAATAAAATTGGCTATTTCAGGGGAATAATCGCTATCCTCTAGTTCCGCTAATCGTGAAACAGTTGTTGCTGTTAGCTGAGGTATTGCATTTAAATAATTTTCAGTGTTATCTATAGCAATACAGTAAGAATTATTAAGAGCCATGATTAATAATGGGAAATAATCTTTATTATAATATTCGCACCAACCAGCTATCCAGCTGGCTGCTTTATCTTGATAATGGCCTGAACTATAAAGATCTAGCCAAGATTGTAAGGACTCTTGTTTATTATCAAGTAGCGTATATTGAATGGCGGCAATATATTTCCACTCGATAATAATATTTTCATCTTCATCGCCTTCGGCAATGCATTTTAAAGCATAATCTAAAATAGATTGATTTTTTAGGCTCGCAGTACTATGCCAATGAGCAAATTCGAGCATAAATTTCTTATCATCAGGAAGATAAATAATGGTATCTTGAGCTAAAAATGCATAAACATCTTCTGATCTACGTTCCCAAAATAACCATTTGGCATTATATATATAATCGATAGTTGCATTTTGTAGTGTTTTATTGGTTGTTGGCAAACATGTGTAATCAAATAAATCACCGCGATCAATATGATTTAAATAACTATCATACTTTTCAAAATCATCGGCAAATTGGATCATTAGCTGTTGCCGCCAACGTAAACTATCGGCTAATAGTTTGACACATGACTCTGATATATTTTTTGATTCATAACTTATTTCTAACAATCGCCATTTTACAGAATCAATAACTGCCATTGAGTAGTCATAAAATGAACCAATAAATTTTTGCCACTCGTTAACATTAAAACAACGTTGAGGATCATCTAACAATGTTTGATAAGCCTCACAAATTTCATTGGCTTTAAGCTGTTCTTCTGTTAAGGATACTGATACTTCTTGTTGTTCTGATTCAGACTTAGGTTCATCGACCATTATTTCGGGCGATTGTGCATATTTTATTGCTGACTCATAGGCTTCGCGTAATGCTTTAAAACCATCGGAATCAGTTTCAGGGTGATATGAAGGTAATTGTGCTCGATATGCTTGACGAATAGCCGCTTGATCGGTTGTTTTTTCAATGCCTAACAGTTGCCAAATATTTTCATTCATGACCAATCATACTCCATTAGTGACTCTGGTTTTTCTAGTTCTTCAATATTAATATACCAAGGTAAATGATTATGTGGGGCATCTTTATCTTCATGTAAATTTGCCATGGTATGAGCGCGTGATGCTCGAGTCAATTCACAGCGTAATGTTTCTAAGTCTTCTTTGCTATTGAGTGATATCCAATATTGATAACCAACAAACCAGCCTGTAAAGTAATGGTGCCAGTTTCTATAATAATATTGACAACGGAGCCCTATTCGAGAAAGAATCCATAAGGCCTCTTGTTCGGTGATATATTTATTAGTAGTACCATTTCGTAAGATATATCCCATTCGAGCATAATCCCAACTACGGATACCTGCAGTACCACACACAGAAAAGGTTTGTTTGACAAAATCAAGCAAAACTTTTTGATAGTCATCTTGTTCTTGATAATGGTCATACCAATCAAATTCGGAAAGTCGAGAATACATCAAATAATATTTAGACAATGCTGAAGCGTGCCCATCATCAACCATGCCGAACACACAGTTAAGTAAAGTTTCACGGGAATCAATAGCCCAACTCTCTTTCATATCAACAAAATCTCGATCTGGATAAAAAAATGGCGAAGTATAACTAGCTCCATTTTCTATGTTTATTACAACCATTGGTGCAGATAAACCATATAGCCAATCAACACAATCTTGATTCATATTTGTATTCCAATCATCTGATTTATTTTATTTATTATACAAAGATAGCAGATTTCACACTAAAATAACACTTGAAATTCAAACAGAAATTTATGATATAGTTTCATAAAATAGAAATGCTGCTATAAGCTAGCATAAATCATAAAATTATTTGCAAATCAATATCTACAAGGCATAATACAAACAATCTATTAGAATTTGATTATTACAGAGCAATAAATCATAAGGAGCTATAATGAAAAAGATCGCCATAATGGCAATGTTAATCTCTTGCACATTAATATTGCAAGGCTGCGTTGCTGCTGTTATAGGAATTGGTGCAGGGGCTACGGCAAAAGTTGCCTCTGATCCTCGCACTACTGGTACCCAAGTTGATGATACAACGCTCAGTTCACGTATGGGGATAAAAATTAAAGACCATGGACCTTTGTTTATTGGTTCGCGTATTGTTTCGAGTGCTTATGGTGGTAATATCCTTTTGGTTGGACAAGCAAATAGTCAACAAGTTGAACAAGCAGAAAAGCTTGCTTATCAAGTTGACGGAGTAAAAAAAGTTTATAACCAAATTCGTATTGGGGAGCCCGTTGGGGCAGTAACTATTACTAATGATACTTGGATAACAACTCAAGTTAAATCTCGGTTAGTTTTAGATGCTAAAACAAAAGCTCGCAAAATTAAAGTGGTAACCGAAAATAGCGAAGTGTTTTTAATTGGAATGGTTACCCCAGAAGAAGGTAAAGCAGCAGCTGAAATTGCAAGTAAAGTCAGTGGTGTAAAAAAAGTCATTACACTTTACACTTATACTGAAAATTAACGGTAACTATATAAAAGACAGGGGGCGCATTAGCCCCTTTTTTATGCAACCGATTTTATGCGCTCAATTAATTTAGCAAGCCCTTGCAAACGTGATTGGCTTAGCTCATCAGAAATTTTTAACTGACTTAATAGGGATTGAAAATCGATAGCTGCAATTTCTTGTGCTGTTTTGTGATTGGCAATGATGATTAAAATGGCCAACAAGCCTTTGACGATCCTTCCCTCACTATCACCTTGAAAAATATACTTATTATCTTGTTGTTTTTGATAAGTTAGCCATACACGGTTTTCGCATCCGTGGACTTGGTTCTGCTCAGTTTTTTCATTTTCAGGGAAATCAGGTAATTGCTTTGCTAGCATTACTAATTGTCGATAACGATCTTGCCAAGTACGTTGCTTTGCAAATAATTCGGTTAAGCTTTGCTGTGATAGCATAATATTGACCTATTTACGGTTAACTGCTTGTAAAAAAGTTTCAGGAAACTATACGTTTCAGTATAAAATCACACTAATATTTCAATTGCATTTTGCAACTCTGAAATAAATTTATCCACATCTTGCTGATTATTATATGGCATCAATGAAACACGAACCGCTCCGTGGCATCCTAATTTATTCATCAAAGGCTGGGCACAAAGCTCACCAGTGCGGATCGCAATATTTTGTTCACTTAATAAGATAGCAATATCATTATGATGAATCTCATTGATATTAAACGTAATAATCGGGCTACTATCCACACTATAAAATTGAATATCCGCAAATTGGTTTAGTTGTGATTTTGCGTAGTCAGCGAGTCGCTTTGTGTAGTTTTCTGCTTGCTGCTTATTATCCCAACTTTTTAACCATTCAAGTGTTGCGTTAAAGCCAAGAATGCCAGCAATATTGGGTGTGCCTGCTTCAAATTTATAGGGAAGATCTTCAGGAATAAAATCATCAAATGAAGCGCTTTTTAGCATTTTTCCGCCACCATGCCAAACCGACATTTGTTCAAGTAAGGACTTTTTACCATATAAAACACCAAGACCCGTTGGTCCATACAATTTATGGGCTGAAAAAGCATAAAAATCGATATTTAATTGCTGGACATCAAGCGCATGATGAACAATGCCTTGCGCACCATCAACAACTAAAACCGCATTATGTTGATGAACAATGTGGCTAATTGTAGCTAAATCAGGGCAAAAACCCGTTACATTCGACATTTGCGTTATTGCAACAATTCTTGTTTTAGCAGACATTAATAAAGATAGCTCATTAACATCTGACGACCATTGAATGACTTTAGCGCCTGTTTGCTCCGCAACAATCAACCAAGGCAATAAATTGCTATGATGCTCCAACTCGCTCACAATAATTTCATCGCCAGATTGTAGTAACGGACGAGCGTAACTTTGCGCAATTAAATTAAATGACTCAGTCGCACCACGAGTCCAAATAATTTCAGTGCTACTTTGAGCGTGAATTAAATTAGCAACATTTTGTCTTGCTTTATCAATCGTTGCGGTGACTTGCAGTGCGGTATTATACAAACTACGCTGGGCTGTTGCGGTATTTTCTAAATAGTAGGCAAGCGTTGCATCAACCATCACTTGTGGTTTAAGTGCGGTTGCTGCCGAATCAAGATAGACACTTTCACTATTAAGCGCAGGAAAATCCGCCCTAAATTGCTCAGGCACAAAATGCTTATTGGGTAAGTTCAAGTCCGGCAATACCATTCCAGTAACCATTACAATCTCGTTTATGTTCAATTTGTAGCGGATTTAATCCATCTTCATTAGCTTTGAACCGTTTGACAATATCGAGCGTTTCAAGACCAAGTGGTGAAATTCTAACAATATCCACTAATCCTTTCATCTCTTTAAGATTATTGCCTAAGTTATAACAATAACCACTTTGAGTCTGAATACCGTTTAACACAAATACTTTTTGCTGTTCTTGCGAGAACACTTCACGCCCAGCGGGATAATTAATGCAACATGTTTCACATTTATCTTTAGGCTTGTCTTCTGATCTAGCGGTAAAACAACGCGCTGAATAAGCTAAAGGTAAATAACCATAACTGAATATTTCAACTTCAAAATTTCGCTTAATATTTAAATTTTCAAATTGATTAAGTACATTGGTTAACCAGTCACGAGAAAGCTCAACTGGCATACACCAACGCACCATCCCTTGTTTTTGTAATAATTTTAAAGTTAATGCGTTATAACAGTTAATAGCAGGGCCTGCAACAAATGGTAATTTATGCTCTTGCGCAATATTAATGGCAGCTAAATCATTTGCTTCGACTAAAAAATCGCCGTTATTAACTAATTGTCGTAAATCGTTTAATTCTGATGGCGCTTCAAGTAATGCTAGGGTTGAAAGCACTACTTGTTTACCCGATTTAGCAATTTCTTTTGCCAGTTCAATCCAATTGGCAACTTTCATTTCACGGCGTTTGGTACATACTGTTTCGCCCATATAAATAATATCCGCTTGACTCTCTCTAGCGGCGTAATAGAACGCTTCTGTTGTGGTTTTAGGCCAATAATAAAGCACTGGTCCTAATGCGTATTTCATAGTTTTGCTCACAATATTGTTTATATTAAATGAATTAAATTATTAAAGATAATACCTTATCACCTGTATTTATTTACAAAAAACAGAAGATATAAAAAGCGAAATATTACATTTAAAATGTATATTTTTTAATTATTTGTTTTAATAAAAAAATTAAATTATTGCCATTTACGGTGATAAGCGCCTAATGTTGTCTGTGTTCCCTCTGAAACTGATCCAAGCGTATCCATCCAGCTTTTTTCTGTTTGGAATGATTGCGGATTGGCTTTATAGCGATCGATGGCTTGTCGCCATACTTTGGTTACTTGTTCAACATAAGCAGGGCTACGCTGACGCCCCTCAATTTTAACCGAGGCAATATTAGCAGCAAATAGTTCAGGTAATAGCTCAATGGTATTTAAGCTGGTTGGCTCCTCGATTGGATGATAAAGCTTATCGCCAACAAAATAACGCCCTTTGCATAGCGTTGGGTAACCCGCATTTTCACCTTTTTTATGGCAATCAATTAACACATTATTGAGTCGTGACTCAAGCCCTTTTTCGGTCTCTTCCCAGCGAACAAATTTAGCTGGCGAACAAGCCCCAACTGTATTGGGTGATTCACCAGTTAAATAGGATGATAAATAACAACGTCCTTCCGCCATAATGCACAGGCTGCCGAAAGCAAATACTTCTAGCGGAACAGGAGAAACTTGTGATAGTTGTTTAACTTGATGCATCGAAAGTACACGCGGTAACACAATACGATGTACCTGAAAGTTGTTATAGTAAAACTTAATCGATTCTTCATTGGTTGAAGACGCTTGCACAGAAACATGACGCTCAAGATCAGGGTACTTTCCAGCCGCATAATCAAGCATGGCAAGATCAGCAATAATTAACGCATCAGCACCAATATTTGCAGCTGTATCGACAGCATGTTGCCAACGTTGGAAATTTTCAGGATGAGCAAAAGTATTAATGGCAATATGTAACTTTTTACCGCGTTTATGTACATAATCTGAAGCTTCTAACAACCGTTTTTCATTAAAATTTAAACCAGCAAAATGGCGGGCATTGGTATCATCTTTCAAACCAATATAAACGGCATCAGCACCATGATCGATTGCTACTTTAAGAGCGGGCAACGATCCAGCTGGACAAAGAAGTTCCATAATTATTCCTAACTTAATTTCGGTAATTTATACGCTGTGTATTATGCAATAATTTCGAGAGTAATGCGAATAGAAAGCGGTTATTCTGCTTAATAAATGGGTAAGGCTTTGTTTATCGCCTTTATCAGCGATATATTTTGGCGCCGAATAAGGTATGGCGTCAGCATTTGGGTGTAATCTAGAAAAATAAAATCAGTATTTTTCCTGACCTGTTTTTTAAGTGAAAAAATATCTTATTTTTAGCCATCTAACGCCATACGTGGCGTTGTAAAATATTGGGCACAAATCTCCTAAATCGGGCAATATCATCAATGGCTTATTTTTTATGCGAAAACCAAACACTCGAAACAAAGCCATTTTAAAACAACAAAATAAATAAAAAATAGAGAGAAAACATTACCTGCTGATTTTTACAATAAAAATTGAGCTTGTTTTATTAAAAATTTTTACGATTTTTTATCAAGATCAATTAAATCTATTTTTGTCATCAATGCAGGTATAGTCTGGTAATAAGGTTGTAAAACCTTTATACTATACTCCAATTTTTAGTAAGGCTAATTGCTTTGCTAAATCAACCCGTTCTTTAACATCATCAATTGGAAGAAAATTATGCATCCGATGCTGAATATCGCTATCCGTGCTGCTCGTAAAGCAGGGAATGTTGCCATTAAGGCTTATGAAAACCCAAGTTCAATCGAGATTGAAGCCAAAGGCACTAATGATTTTGCTACTAATGCTGATCGTGCAGCTGAAGCTTTGATTATTGAGACAATCAAAAAAGCTTACCCTGATCATACTATTATTGCTGAAGAAAGTGGTTTGGCGAAAGGGAATGATGCTGATACACAGTGGATAATCGATCCAATTGATGGTACGACTAATTTTATCAAAAATATTCCGCATTTTGCTGTGTCAATCGCTGCCCGAGTTAAAGGTAAAACCGAAATTGCTGTGGTTTATAACCCAATGAGTAATGAGCTGTTTACCGCCGCTCGTGGTAAAGGTGCTCAGCTTAATGGTTATCGTATTCGTGTTAGTAATGCCAAGGGTTTGGAGGGAAGTGTGCTTGCTACTGCGCTCCCATTTAAAGCGAAACAATACAGCGATAGTTATTTTACTGTTTTACAAAAATTGTTTGTTAAATGCGGTGATTTTCGCCGTGCTGGCTCGGCTGCGTTAGATCTTGCTTATGTTGCTGCTGGTCGTTTAGATGGTTTTTTTGAAATTGGCCTAAAACCGTGGGATATCGCAGCTGGTGAGCTTATTTTGCGCGAAGCTGGTGGGGTTGTTACTGATTTTGCTGGCGGTAATAACTATATGGTTTCTGGTAATATTGTGGCGGGTAACCCTCGTGTTGTTAAAGATTTATTGGTTTCTACCCAAAACGAATGGCCAGAAAATCTTCGTAATTAACCTTCCTTTTTTTCCTAAGGCAGGGTTAATCTTACCCTGCTGTTTTATGCTTATTTTCGTGAACCCTTTTTTATTTTGGGTATATACTAATTGCCAACAACATAAATAATAAGTGGGGGATGCTTTGAATGAAAACTGTCCAATACAATTTTATTGTCGAAGAAATGAGCTGTGCATCTTGCGTTGGGCGCGTTGAGAAGGCAATCAAGAAAGTAGATGGAGTGATTGATGTTAGTGTTAACCTTGCTACCGAAATAGCAATGGTTAATGCTAATGCTTCTGTTAAGCTGGAAGCATTAATGTCGGCAGTGGATAAAGCTGGTTATCATGCGGTTGAAATTACCGAATCAACGGATAATCAAAGAAAATCTAAAAGGCAATCATCTATATATCCAATTATTGTTGCTATTATTTTTGCCATTCCTTTTGTCTTCCCTATGTTATTAGCTTTGTTTGGTTTGAATTTGATGATGCCTGCTTGGTTGCAATTGGTTATTGCATCTATAGTGCAATTTGGTTTGGGGGCAAAATTTTATCGAAGTGCTTTTAATGCGGTTAAAGCGTTGTCAGGCAATATGGATTTACTGGTTGCTATCGGCACGAGTGCGGCGTATGGGCTTTCAGTTTATCAATTTATAACGGGAAATACTGAACATCTTTATTTTGAGTCTTCAGTGGTGATTATCACCTTAATTTTGGTGGGAAAATGGCTAGAGTCAAGCGCTAAACATCAGACCACACAAGCGATTGAAGCACTTTGTGCTTTAAGGCCGGATATCGCCTTAGTTAGGCGAGGTGATCAGGAAGTAAGTTTACCAATAAGCCAAGTTAAAGTTGGTGATATTGTTATTGTTAAACCTGGTGATCGTATCGCGGTTGATGGCATTGTGATAGAAGGTCAATCAAGTAGCGATGAGTCGATGTTAACTGGTGAGAGTTTGCCTGTCAATAAAATGGTTAACGATGTGGTTACTGGTGGCACGATTAACGGTGAAGGATTATTGATTGTTAAAGCGACCGCCATTCAGGCCGACTCAACACTATCGAAGATTATCGGAATGGTTGAATCAGCTCAGGAAAAAAAAGCGCCGATTCAACGCATTGTTGATCGCATTAGTGCGATTTTTGTACCGATGATTTTATTAATTGCACTTGTTACGTTATTGGTGTGGGGAATAATATCGCATGATTGGCAACAAGCATTACTTTATTGTATTGCGGTGTTAGTGATTGCTTGCCCATGTGCTTTAGGGTTGGCAACGCCAACAGCCATTATGGTTGGTACTGGAGTAGCTGCTCGTCATGGTATTTTATTTAAAGATGCCGAAGCATTAGAAACACTGCACAGTATTAATACGGTCGCATTTGATAAAACAGGTACTTTAACCATGGGCAAACCTGAATTAGTCGAAATGGATATTATAAGTAGCGAGACGCCTGAGCAAATTTTGTCGATTGCTGCGTCATTACAAGCGGGTAGTGAGCATCCACTTGCTAAGGCGATTTTAAGTAAAGCAGGGCAGTTTCGTTATGCGCAAAATATGACTTCAGTAACAGGTTCAGGTGTAATGGCTACCCTTGATAATACCGAATATTATTTAGGAAGTTTGCGTTGGATGAAGTCATTAAACGCTTATGTTATGAATATGGATGATAAAATTAGCGAATTAACTAACAAAGGTTATACCGTTTCATTTTTAGCTAAACAACAGTTAGAAGGCAATGTGGTGATTTTGGCGATATTAGGCTTTGCTGATATGATTAAAGATGAAGCAAAAAGTGCAATTGATGCGCTTCATCAACTACATGTTAATACGGTAATGTTAACTGGTGATAATCAGAAAGCAGCAAATTATGTCGGTGATCAGTTAGCTATTGATCGAGTTATTGCTGAAGTATTGCCTCAAGACAAAGCAAATTATATCTATCAATTACAGAAAGAAAGCTATACACAAGCCAATAATCAAGTGGCTATGGTCGGGGATGGTATTAATGATGCGCCCGCTTTAGCTGCTGCCGATATCGGTATTGCTATGGGAACGGGCACCGATGTGGCAATGCATGCAGCAAGTATTACGTTGATGCGAGGCAATTTATTTTTAATCGCTGATGCGATTGATATTTCGCGTCGAACTTATAATAAAATCAGGCAGAATTTATTCTGGGCGTTTGTCTATAATTTGATTGGTATTCCATTAGCGGCGCTAGGTTATTTAAACCCAATGATTGCTGGCGCAGCGATGGCGTTAAGTAGTGTGAGTGTGGTTACCAATGCATTGTTACTCAAACGTTGGAAGGCCAAGAGCGGAAAATAAATCGTATAAAGTTGGTGGTAGCATAAGGAGGCTAATGGCCTCCTTTATTATTCGTTATCATTAATCAATTCAATAAATTCGTATAAATGTTGTTAAAATATTTTAGCTTATGTCTATGTTTAAGCATCAATACCGCAATAGGCTATTTGGCTTTTGTCAGTTGCTTACTCAGCTTTTTTAGGGTGATATTTATCTAACATCATATTGCTGAATTTATTGTTTGGATCTAACTGTGCTTTGAGCTTAAAAAAACGTGCTGCTTGTGGGTAGGCACGCTGAAACTGTTCAGCCGTGGCATGCAACTGATAAGGTAAATAATAGCTACCATTGTTTGCTAGTGCGGCGTCTATTAGTTCCCGAGTCCAGATGCCTACTTGTTTTTTGCTGTTTTCATCAGTTGCTTGCTGATAATAAATAACAAAAGCGAACACTTCAGTTTTAGCCCATGCTAGTAGCGAGCCACTATCTGGCTTAGCATGACGAATCGAAATATTGATGACATTAGCTTGATGTTTTTTCAAAATAGCAATGAGTTCTGGATAAAAATCATCAAATCGTTCTATTGGGATAAAATATTCTTCTAGTGCGTAACTTTTGTCTTTATTTGCAATAGGCTCTAAATTAGATACATCGTAACTTGCTTCATAGTTACGCCACATGACAGGTTGTTTTGTGTAATCAACTTCATCATATAATTTACGCAACTGTTTGCCCAAAGTTGATGAGGTGACGATTTTTATTTTTTGTTCCTGAGTCCGTGAGTATTGTGTATTAGGTTTTAACCTGTCTAAAATAGTTAATGGCTCTTGGGTTTGTTTAAATGTAACGGCGCGAACTGTTTCAAAATCAGGTGGATACATTACCGAGTTATGGAATATTGCACTTTTATCAGAACGAATATGTTGAGTAAAATACGAGTAATATTTTGTTATTGGCATGACTTCACTGAGGCGCTTAACTTTAACATTATCAACAAGTTGTAATGTGACTTCAGTAATAATTCCTAAACCGCCATAACCACCAATTGCGCCATAAAATATATTTGAGTTTTCTTTTGGGCTAGCGATGACTATTGAGCCGTCAGCCAGTACAATTTTGAATTTTTCTACTGATAGTATTATAGGGCCTTCCCCAATATAGCGACCATGCACATTAACACTGAGTGATCCACCAATGCTAAAATTGGCATAACTTTGCATAATTTTCACTGATAAGTTGTAAGGATCAATCAATTCTTGCACTTGGCGCCAGTTGGCACCTGATTCAATGGTTAAAAGTTTTTGTTCAGGATTAAAATCAATCACATGGTTAAGTTTTTTGGTATCTATCTGGATTGCCCCTGTTATTGCAGTTTGTCCACCCATGCTGTATTTGCCACCAGCTATACTGATTGGTCCAGAGGCGTTTTTAACCAGCTCAGCAACTTGTTGGGTGGATTCAGGCTGAACAATAGCCGCGACTTGTACTGGTGTCATGCCTGTCACATCATTGACAACAACAGCTTGCGTTTTTAATGGTAGTAACAGGCAAAGACAGCAGCTTAATAAATGTAATTTTTTCATCATAATTTAATATCTAATTGATATATAATCAAATAATTGATTCTATCTGATTACAAAGAATTCATCAACAAAGGTAAGGTCTAATGTTGTCAAATAGTGATAATAACCAAGATACATTTCATCTTTATAAATTTTTAAGCACATTTGAAAAACAGGTTCAGTATAATCTCCCGTTAAAATTACACTTAGACTTTCTTGAAAAGTTAGTGTTTTGATATCTTGCTTCGTATTAAGCTCTAATTCGGTGTAGTTATTATTAAGAATGTGCGTTAAGCTTGTCATGGCCAGTTTTTTTAACTTACTATGGATTAATTCAATATCTGTAGATTTTAGATAATCAGATAGAAGCATCATGATGATAAATCCTAATATTTTCTGATAATCATATTAACCTTAATTGCTGTTATTTAACTAAGCTATATTGGCTTTAACAAATATGATTATTTTAGCTAACCTTTTAAATATATTATTGTTTTGCGTATCAAACTTTATCGATAAAACCTATAAGCCATTATTGATGAGTTTGAAACCGATTTGTGCGCCTTTTCCTTGTTCTGTGACAAAAGCGCCCACCGCACAGATAAGCTGTTCATTATAGTAAACCATTGGGATTCGTGTTCGCATCCACGGTGGAATATGATGTTCTTGCCATAGTTTTTTTATCGCTCTTGAGCCTTTTCTATTAACAATCTGTAGTTGCCCTTGAGCATGAAATCGAACGGTCACTTGCTCATCTGCATGGGGTAAACGGCAAGGTAAAGGGGGTTGATAATTCACCTGTAATTGCCCCACATTATCAGGGAGTGTTAACGGCAACGTTAAATCCCAATTAAGCATTTGCGATTCAATGTTTTGGTATAATGGCAATAGATAAAGCTGGTTTTGATAACGACGGATTTGTTTGTTATGTAATATAAATTGGGGATTGGCATCTTCTTTAGCTAAAGCAACGGTTTGCCAAATTAAGGCGAGTTGCTGTTGGCTTGGCATGTTGATTTGTTGCGATCGAAACCACATGCGTAAAATGGCATTACGTTTATATTCTGAATAGCCAAATAATGGTGTTAAACACAATTGCCCTTGCTCGGTTGTGGCTTGTTTAAAATCAGCCAATAATAATTCATTAATTAATGCTTCTTGTTGCTGGCATAATTCAGCGCTGCGAGCCACCATTTGCGAAAAATGTGGCCAACGTTGGTTAAGGTGTGGTAATACCTTTAAGCGTAAAAAATTGCGGTCGTAGTGATCATCTTGGTTACTTTCATCTTCTATCCAGTTAAGCTGATGATGTTTAGCATAAGCTTCAATTTGTGCGCGTGTAATGGTTAGTAGTGGTCGAAGATGGTTTCCGTTTTCAATCGGCATTGCAGATAAGCCAGTTGGGCCACTGCCACGTTTTAGCGCTAAAAAAAAGGTTTCGCACTGATCATCAAGATGTTGTGCGGTGCACAAGGTTTCATCATGATGTAAATGGTGATAAATGGCTTGGTAGCGTGCATTTCTGGCTTGTTCTTCAATATTGCCTGCTTGTTGATCAAGTTTGACTTTTTCAATAATTAATGGCACTTGCCAAATTTGGCATTGTTGTTGACAATGTGCCGCCCAGTTATCAGCGTTTGCACTTAAACCATGATGAATATAAATTGCTCTAAGTTGTAGATGTGGTAACTGTTGCTTTAAATTGACTAATGCTTGCATTAATACGGTCGAATCGACGCCACCACTAAAGGCAACGAGTAGCGATTGTCGGCCATTTAGGTGTGGTAAAATAGTTTGTTCAACCATGCTGTCGATTTGTGTTTGGCTTTGATGGCTCATCTGCTATCCATTTCTACTAATTTATGCTTATTTATACCAAGCTTTGTAACGCATTCACTTTATTTTTATGTCGTTCGATTCTATCTAGGCCTGCGGCAAGATCAGCAATTAAGTCATCAGGATCCTCAAGACCAATATGTAATCGGATTAATGTACCTTTAAAATCAATCCCCGATACTGGACGTATTTTGGCAAGATCTTCAGGTTGATTAGCTAAAATTAATGATTCAAATCCGCCCCATGAATAAGCCATGGAAAAGTGGGTCATGTTATCTAAAAAATCAGATAATTGGACATCGCTTAAATGTTCTTGAAGGACAAATGAAAATAGACCACTGGCACCACTAAAATCGCGTTTAAAAAATTCATGCCCTTTGCAACTTTCTAATGCTGGATGATTGACGGTTGCCACTTTAGGATGATTGGCTAACCAATTTGCCACTTTTAAGCTGCTTTCGTGATGTTGCTTGAGCCTAATTGCTAGGGTTCGTAATCCACGCGTTGCCATATAGGCTGTATCGGCATCACACATCTGTCCCATTAAATAAGATCGTTCACGTAACTTATCCCAACAACGTTGGTTGGTAACCGCGGTACCTAACATGGCGTCTGAGTGACCAATTAAATATTTAGTGCCAGCTTGAATTGAGATATCAATGCCGTGCGCTAACGCTTTGAATAACACGCCGGCTCCCCAAGTGTTGTCCATCATAATGACGATTTCAGGATTCACACTGCGAATGGCTTTAACGATTGCTGGCACATCTTGGACTTCCATCGTAATTGAGCTTGGTGATTCTAAAAATACAACTTTAGTATTGGGTTTGATATATTTGATAATATCACTCCCCACTAGTGGCGAAAAGTAATCGGTTTCTACTCCAAAATCTTTTAATATATGTTCACAAAATTCTTGAGTAGGTTCATAACTGGCTTCAGATACAAGGATATGATCGCCATTTTTCACAAAAGCTAAAATGGCATTAGCAATTGCTGCGGCCCCACAAGGATAAAGGTAGCAACCTGCACCGCCTTCAATTTCGGTCATGGCTTCTTGTAGGGCAAAATGGGTTAATGTGCCACGGCGCCCATAGAATAGAGCCCCTTTTGCTCGATTTTCTGTGGCTTCTTTTTTGGCTTCTATTGAGTTAAAAACCAGCGATGAAGCTCGCTGAATAACAGAATTTACCGCTCCTTGGGTGTAGCGAGTTTTTCGACCAGCATGAACTAATTTTGTTTGTAAAGACATGACGCATCCTTAGTGATCTGATAAATTTCGATAACAGTTAGCATAGCATGCTGTTAAAATAGTAAAAAATAATTTTTGTTTAAACTGGCTTATCCAACATGTTAATTGCCCAACTTGCCCATTTAGATACAGCAGAAGTGAATTATTCACTACTGTCACCACAAGTCATTAATGATGCTCAATTATTAAATGGTGCACGGAAAAAACAGTTTTTAGTTTGTCGATCAATTTTAGCGAATTTACTTAAACAATATTGTCAAATTGCTAATTTGCCGATGATGATCATTGGCGATAATCGCCGTCCCTGCTTTTTAGCGCCGCATCTTCCTGATTTTAACATCAGCCATAGCCAAGATTGGGTCGCGGTTGCGATATCGTTAAATGGCAAGGTAGGGCTTGATATCGAAGTTGCTCGGCCGCGTCACAATTATGTAAATGTCGCCAAAAATTTTTTTGCTGATGAAGAATATCAATGGATGCTAAAACAAAGCGATACATTAACCGCCTTTTGGCAACTTTGGACATTAAAGGAATCTGCGCTGAAATTATATGCTAAAGGCGTTTGGCAAATAAGATCGGTAAAAGTAGATATTGAAAACCAGTTAATTAACGCCCCATTTGGACAGGACTTTTATTATCAGTATCAACAAATTGGCGATATTCATCTTTCTGTTAATTGCGATGTGCCGATTAGGCAATTGGTGGTGCAATCGTAAAGGCTAGAATGTTGCCACGAGGTTAGTATGGCAAATAGATATCATCATTGTTATACCTTAAATTTTATTTGATGGGCTATCCCAAAATGGACAAATATCACTTCTATGATATAAATAACAATCATAGAACAACTCATTATAGTCAAAACACTTAGTAGAGCTTAAACAATAGGTGGGGGATTATGCCTTATCTCATGCCCCTCTTTCATTAACTGAAAATCGCTAACCATTTTGGTGCACGTATAGTCGCATTAAGCTTAGTGCACGATATCAGGAATATAGGGCTATGATGTGTCAGAAAGAACGATAAATCGACATGGTAAAAAAATCAGTCAGAAAACCCATTGATTTTATTGAAGTTTTTATTTTTACCTATTTTAGACTCCAATATTACGCCAGAATTTGAAAAATATTTCAAGTTAGATAACGATAGTGGGTTTTTAATCTGCATCTTCAAAGTAATCGCCATCAATTTGTTTCATTTCATAAACCTGTCTCGTTGAAACACCCACATTGTAATCAATCATTAATTCAGCCAATCTAGCACCATTAATTAAAATGATTTTTACATCTAAATGTTTAACGTAATTGATTGCCTCACAGCTAAAATCAGAAGTCGTGATAAATACGCCTTTTTTGGCTCTTTCGCCTTGTAGCGCACCAGCAAACTTTTGTATATCAGGTCGGCCAACGGTTGCTTCCCACCTTTTAGCCTGTAGATAGATCATATCTAACCCTAGTTTATCTTCTTGGATGATGCCATCAATCCCGCCGTCTTTGGTTAAACGTGTTGCCTTTCCTGTATCATGGCGAGAGCCACCGTAACCCAATGCTAACATAACATCAACAACTAAACGTTCAAAGAACGCTGGTGAACAAGCTTTAATGCAATTAAGTAATTCTGCGGCTAATGTTTCTCGTATTTTTTGATAAGAAGAATCCATTAATTCTGTTGGTGTATTTTCATCCGTATTGACTTCAGTTTGTTTGGTTTGATTTTCTGATGAGTGCGATAGCTGTTTAAATGATAAAAATTCAGGAATATTTAATAACTCTTGATTGGTTAACTTAGTGGGATTAGTTTGTAACAACCTTGAGCCTTGCTCACTTATTTGCCAAATACCTCGCTGGGTATTATTAATCAACCCTGCTTTTTTAAGATACGTTTTCGCCCAGCCAATTCGATTTTCAATAATAGGTTGATTGCTATTGGGTAGTTCCTGACTCATCTCATCAGCGGTTAATTTAAATAACCGACTTAAGTGATTATAGGTTTCTCTCGCTGTGTGAGGTTTTCCATCAGATAACCATTTTAAAAGTGGTAACATCAATGTTTGATAATCAGGAATGGCCATTTACTCTCCTTAATAATAAGATATTCAAATAATACCTAAATTGAGCCAAAATAAATTGTTTCAAAGATTGTTGAATACGCATATTCAGCATTATTTTTACCTATCCATCATAGAATTTTCTCTTAATATGGTAAATAGTGTGAGTAAATCCGACAATTAATAACCCTAACTTATTTATCTTTTTAGATTAAATAAATGTCTTGTAAGATTTTTCTATTGCTGTTATCCAATTGATATTCTTGTGCGAGCCAATTATCAATCGTGCTATAACGTTGTTTGATTGCGTTAATGGCGGCGTTTAAGTACTCTTTTTTAGCCGCAAAAATCACTTTATGGTTTTCAAACTCTTCAGGCGTTACTTTATGTTTGTATTTACTTAATAGATTTTCTCGATAATCTGATAAAAGCTCTTCAGTCAATAAGTAATCTTGCATGATAGTTTCTTCACTCACACCTAAAGCAAATAACGTTAGCGCAGTGCCAACACCCGTGCGATCTTTACCTACGGCACAATGTTGTACTAATGGTTTTCCTTGTGCGTTAAGTAACGTTGATGCAAGTTTTTGATAGGCAAGATTATTAAAAGGAAGTAGCTGATAAAGTTTAATCATAAAATCAAATGGTGAGCTTTTTTTAAGCGTTAATGGATTATTTCCTATTTCACTTGTTAAACTTGCTGTGACGGTATCGTTTAAAGGGTTAGCGGGTACATTAATGTAATGAGTATTTTGCCATAATTTATCGGGATTCCGCGCAATTTCGTCATTATCGCGATAGTCCAAAATATAATGCAGATTTAATTCATCACATAAAAAATTTTGCTCTTCTGGTGTAATAAGTGAGAAGGCACCTGAACGGTATAACATGCCAGAGCGAATTTGGCGACCGTCGATTGTTTTAATACCGCCTAAATCGCGAAAATTAATTCCATTTTTTATTGGTACAATACAATTCATGACTAATCCTTATTTATGCTTAACTTTACTTGCCATATTAACATGTTTCTGATTAGAATTAATCCATTGTTTCCGATTCATAAATGATTAAGGTACTTACTATGTCAATGTTATCGATTTTGCTTTCTAATCAAGAGGCTCCAACCCAGTGGGGAAAAGACGCACTGCTGAGCTTCTCAGATAAAACTATTACTATTCACTATAAAGCTGAACGTCGTTTGGATATGATTCAACGTGCAGGGCGAAAGTTAGATAGCCAAGAAATCAATTCGGTTAAGTTAGTTGGCGAAGATTGGGATCTTGAAGCTTGTTGGCATTTTTTGTTAGGTTATCGTAATGCCAAAAAAAGCGCTGAAGTAATTGGACCAAAACTTGATACTAAAGACGAACAAGAATTGGGACATCGCTTAGCGATTATTGATTGGTGTCGGGATATTGTTAATGAGCAAGCCGAGACATTAAGCCCTGTTGAGTTAGCGGCAAGATCTGCTAATTTAATTAGTACTTACTCGTCTGATGTGGCTCATAGAATTATTTCAGGCGAAGCTTTAAAAGAACACAATTATACGGGGATCTATACGGTAGGTAAGGGATCGGACAGGCCTGCCGCTTTTCTTGAACTTGATTATAATCCGACTAAAAACCCTAAAGCGCCAATTGTTGCTTGTTTAGTCGGTAAAGGTATTACCTTTGATTCTGGTGGCTATAGCTTAAAACCAAGTAGCTTTATGGAATCAATGCGTGCTGATATGGGAGGCGCTGCACTAGTAACGGGCGCTTTAGCATTGGCAATTGCAAGAGGGTTAAATCAGCGTATCAAGCTTTATTTGTGTTGTGCCGATAATTTAGTGAGCGGTAATGCATTTAAATTAGGCGATATTATTCATTACCGTAACGGTAAAACGGTAGAAGTTAATAATACCGATGCTGAAGGACGACTTGTGTTAGCTGATGGTTTAATTTGTGCCGATAACGACAAACCGCATTATATTATTGACTGCGCAACCCTTACAGGTGCGGCAAAAATTGCGGTGGGTAATGATTATCAATCATTACTTACATTTGATGATAACTTTGCTAACCAATTGTTAGCTAGTAGCCATATTGAAAATGAAGCATTCTGGCGATTACCATTAGCAGAATTTCACCGTTCTCAATTCCCATCATCGTTTGCCGATATGGCAAACTCAGGATTGCCTAATACCGCAGGAGCCAGTACCGCTGCGGCCTTTTTATCACATTTCATTGAAAATTATCAGAAAAATTGGCTACATATCGATTGTTCAGCAACATTCCGTAAAAGCGCCACCGCCTTATGGGCTGCAGGGGCAACAGGAGTAGGGATTAGGACGGTTGCTAATTTGCTTAGTCACCTTAAATAATCTCTAAATTTATCAGAAAGCTAAAAAAGCCACTGTGAAAGTAACACCATTCAGTTAAGCTTTTTTAATCGAATAGAGTAACGGATTTTAGAACAACGAAAGCCCCTTTTTGGGGCGTTATATTTTGTCAGGCCAAAATATAACTTTTAACATTTTCTTGTATTTGCAGGAGTTTTTTAACTGATCAGTGTTAAGTTTTTAAAGGTGCTTTTTAATCAAGATATTATAACTATATGTTAAATTAAGATAAAAAAGTCATAGAATGCGAAATCTTGCACATAACTAAAAGTATAACGAGATAAATCAAATCAGATTTTAAGTATCGTTAAACATAATTACAAAACTCTAATTGCTCAGCGTTAATATTAGAAGCCCTTTCAGGGCTTCTACCAACCGCAAGCGGCTCTTAAAGGTTTTATAGCTTCATCAAGCCCAGTTATAGTAAATGTGGTATTGACAGGATTTTCGCTATACGGTGTTACTTGCACAAAATATTTGTTTTTTGTTTGTAGATTTTTCAGAAAATCAGTGATTTTTACAGATGTTTTATTATTAGAACCATGATAGAACATAGAGCTATGGTTGGTTGCAATTGACCATTTCATATTTGAAACGGCTTTCTCTGAATCAATTCTTGTCGTTGGATAAATTGTGTTAGAACCCAAGAAAGTATCAAACCCAATATACATTTCAGTTATCTTCTCTTTGCAGCGTATAACTAGGTAAGGAGTTTTTTCACCGTATCTCACTTGTATTGGCGTATCTGCATCAAGAGTTAGCATTACAGTCTTGCTATCGTCTATTGGTGATACATCTTCTGTAACAACCCATTTACCCATATTGTTTTCATCAGATTTTACCTCAACTTTTCTTTCAAAAAGAGAATCATAACAAGAGAGTCTTTGCTTGCTATCAGTCATAGATTTGCATGTGTCAATTTTTTTATCAAGCGAATCATTAGCTAATGCTAAAAAAGGGAATATAGATAAAATAAATAAAGTTTTTTTCATAATAAAATCCGATAACTTAAATGAAGTAAATATTAGTGCATATTTCTCACTAAATCAACGATAATGTATAGCTTTATAAAATTATATAAATCCAATATATCTATATTGTATTTTTTTAGCATTGAAATTAAGCCGACTAAATATAGTTGGATTTTTTTATTCATGCGTGAGTAATTTTATTTTGGTAATTCTAAACAGTCGCTATCAGGATATATGGATACAACTATTGCCACTCATAAAATTCATTGACCAACATTTACTTTATTTATTAGGAGCCGATAGCTTTTCAAAGCTTCATGGTGGTATACGTTTTTTACGCTTAGCCTTAAAATGAAGTTTTAGCTCACAATACCGCCGATACACGGTTATAATTCCACAGTGATTATAGAATAAAAATGGACAAATACCGCATCTATGATATAGCTAACAATCATAGGAGAACACAGTATGGCACAAAAAATTTAGTGCAGGATTAAAACAGCATGGGGTGAGTTATGCTTTATCTAATGTGCTTCTTTCATTAGCTGAAATCGCTAACCATTAACGTGAGCTAACCTTCTATTTCATATCGCCATAATCTGGTCATAGAATGGTTTTCTTTGTCATATTGAATAATTCTGCTGTATGCAAGAAAACGTTATATTTTCCTGATAAAAGAAAGCGCCCAAAAAGGCGCAGCATTCGTTGTTCTAAAAACGTTACCAGATTCTATTAAAAAAGCTTAGCTGAATGGTATTAAGTGTAAAAGTGGCTTTTTATTTCTTGAGCAAGTATTAATGTTTAATTGCTTTCAATAACCACAGCTTTTTTAATATAAATAGGCTCAACAGGTACGTTTTGATGAGGTCCCATACGTTTAGTTGGAACAGCGACGATTTTATCGGCAACGTCCATCCCTTTAATTACTTTACCGAATACGGCATAGCCATATTGTTCTGGTGATTGGTAATTAAGAAAATCATTATTGACAACGTTGATAAAAAATTGGCTAGTTGCACTGTTTATATCACTGGTTCTTGCCATTGCAATCGTGCCGCGCTCATTTTTTAAGCCATTATTCGCTTCATTTCTAATCGGTGGGTTATTGTCTTTGAATTTTAGTTGATCATCAGCTCCACCACCTTGAATCATAAAGCCAGGAATGACTCGGTGAAAAGTTAGATTTTCATAAAAACCACTATTAACATAATCAAGAAAGTTTTTCGTAGTGATCGGTGCGTGTTCGCTGTCTAATTCAAGTTCAATATCCCCCATGCTGGTTTGTAATAATACCTTGGTATCAGCTAAAGCAACGGTAGAAAATAAAGTGAGTAATGCTGTAATAAATAGCATTTTGATTTTTTCCATATATTAATTCCTTTATCCTGTGGAAGTTGGGTGATTATACTGGATATTTGATTATTATAAATAACTATTATGAAAAATTAGGTAATTTTTTGTGTTGTAACTCGCAGAAGTATTTTCTTGTATACAACGAAAGTAATATTCCTATTGTATTAATGTGTCTTGATAATTTCGAGTAGGTAAAGTGGCACTCTTATAACCAATTGTTGTTTGGGGTTGCTACCGTTTTATATTAACACTTTATATTACCTGAAAATTTTTTACAAACAGTTTATTAAATCTTATGCGATGTGTTTTGTGTGATATGCCTTTATTTTTGCCCCATCATGGCATTTGTTGTCAGTGTGTTAAAAATCTACCTAAATTTTATAAGGTTTGTCATCAGTGCTGTTTACCGCATTCTTTATCGACTGATATCTGTTATCGATGTCGTGCAAAGCAACCGCACTGGGATGAGTTGATAGCTGTGTCTGATTATATTAATCCATTAAAAAAATTGGTTCATCATTTTAAGTTCTACAGTAAAATTGAATTAAATATTGCATTGGCAAGATTAATGTTTTTGGCATGGTATCAACGACGAGAAGCAGGTGCTTTAATTAAACCTGATTTGGTGACTTGTGTGCCGTTACATCACATTCGCTACTGGTCTCGAGGTTTTAATCAAGCCGAGTTATTGGCAAAACCGATCGCTAGATGGCTAAATTGTGATTTTTACCCTCATTTGTTATCCCGTAAGCAAAATTTACGTGATCAAAAAAATCTATCACTTACCGAAAGAATTACGAATGTCGAAACACTTTTTATGTGCCGCCAACATCTCTCGCACAAATCGGTAATGCTTATTGATGATATTGTCACAACTGGTAATACAATTAATGCCATTAGCCAACAATTAAAAAAATGTGGTGCAACAAGTGTTCATGTTGTTTGTTTGTGCCGTACAGTATTGTAAAATCCTAAACAATCCCTATAATAACCAAGAAAGTTAGTCAACTATTATAATAAATGATGTTAGGTCTATTTGTACCTAATTACATTACTGTGAGGGGTTATGTCTATTATCACTATTTCTGAATCAGCTCAACAGCACTTTAAAAAATTGCTTGCTAATCAACCGGATGGAACACAAATTCGGGTGTTTGTTATGAACCCAGGCACACCAAGCGCAGAATGTGGGGTTTCATATTGTCCAGCTGATACAGTAGAAGATAGCGATATAGAAGAGAAATTTAATGATTTTTCAGTTTTTATCGATGATATTAGTGCACCATTTTTAGAAGAAACTGTCATTGATTATGTGACTGATGAGTTAGGCTCACAATTGACATTAAAAGCGCCAAACTCGAAAATGAAAAAGGTGGCTGATGATGCCCCATTAATTGAACGCGTTAATTATGTGATTCAAGCTCAAGTTAACCCACAATTGGCAAACCATGGCGGGCATGTGAGCTTAGTTGAATTGACAGAAGATAACTATGCCATATTGCAATTTGGTGGCGGTTGTAATGGTTGCTCAATGGTTGATTACACTTTAAAAGAAGGCATTGAGAAACAATTAATGGCAGAGTTTCCTGAACTGGCAGGTGTTAGAGATATTACAGAACACCAAGCTGGCGCCCATTCTTTTTGCTAAATTTGAAAGAAAATAATTTTTACTTAGACCTTGCTTATTGCTAGGATTAAGTCATAATCGGTTGATGTTTGCCATTTGACATTATGATGGGGTTTTATGAATCAAGTTAGTATTATTTCAGATCTTATCGTTTGGATTGAAAGGAATTTGGAACAACCATTATCTATTGATCATGTTGCACGAAAATCAGGTTATTCAAAATGGCACTTACAACGCATGTTTAAAGAAGTTACTGGTCAGGTTCTTGGTACTTATATTCGTCATCGCCGTTTAACTTATGCAGCGCTTGCTTTACGTATGACAAGTAAGCCTATTTTAGATATTGCAATGCAATATCGTTTTGATTCTCAGCAAACATTTACCCGATCTTTTAAAAAACAATTTAATGAAACCCCAGCAAGTTATCGTCGAGGAGAATTTTGGGATCCTACAGGGTTAACACCAGCTATTGAGCTAAATAAAAATCAGCTTTTATTGCCTGAGCCAAAATTTGTTAATATGCCAAAACAAACTTTTTGGGGAATTACCTATAAAAATAATTGTACATTAAGTCGATTGCTAGATGAAGAAATTAAACTCCGAGAGCAGTTTTTTAATAATTACTTATCTCGCTGTACACACAAAAATCAGAATCTACCCGATAAAATTTATGCATTTAATCAGATCTTAAAAAGTAAAGATAATGACAATGAGCGAGATCTTTTTTATACCATTGCCTTAGATCAGAATAATAATCTTGAGTACATAGAACAATTTGTAAGTGAGGGTGGTTTATATCTTTGTTTTAAATATATTGGCACTCCTGATGAGTTTAGTGATTTTATTTCGCAAGTTCATTTAGCCGCGATGCCAGCGTTAAAGGTACGTTTGCGCAGTTCCAGTTGTGTAATTGAAATTCATCATAATCATCATAATGACATTACTGAATCAATTAAGAATATTACACATATGGAGTGCGATTATTGTGTGCCGGTTGTGACAGAAAGTGAAGTCAATATCCAACCAAATTTATAGCAACTAATTTTGTTATAACAAGATCTAAAAAGCAGTAGATAGACATTGACCGATATATTTAGTTATCTGAGTTTAATAAAATATTTTCTAACCATTTTTTGAATTCTGGAGTTGCCTCTTTAAGGCTATTTGATCCCCTAGTTACTGTTGCAATCCCAATTTTAAGTTGCTCTTTGAGCTGGCGCTGATTGGTTGAACCATCAAGTAATGAATGTATAATTTTGACGCGAGTAATTAAAGCGTCGCGTTCATCAGCAGTCATTAATAACTTTAATATATCAAGTGAATAACCATCGTTAAATGCTTGGTGTAATATTCCAACGGTTTGTTTCCATTCTTTAGTTTTCATTGTAATCACCATTAATATTGTTGATTAAATTCATTGGGATTAAGAATATTGACATCTTTCTTTCCTAAGATTGTTTGATAAATATAATCATATACCAATACGTTTTTTACGTAGTTACGTGTTTCCGTAAACGGTATGCTTTCAATAAATGCGGCTGCGTCAAGTTTACCATTACTGTTATTAAGCCATTTTTTTACACGATTAGGCCCAGCATTATAAGCTGCTGAAGATAATATACGATTATTACTATTTTGTAGATAAACGGTATTTAGGTACGAAGTGCCTAATTCTATATTGGTTTTAGGATCAAACAATTGTGCCGATGAGACATAAGTCACTGTATCTACTTTTTTAGCTGTTTCTTTTGCTGTCGCTGGCATTAATTGCATTAACCCGCGAGCACCAGCTGGCGATTTAGCGGTGCTATTAAGGGCACTTTCTTGACGAGATATCGCTAAAGCATAAGAAAGCGGAATACTTTTATTTTTTAATGCTTTGTTATATAAATCTTTGTACATAATGGGTAAACGTTCCGTCCAGTTATTCCAAAGCTTGCCAACAATGGTTGCTTGAATGCTAAGATCCCCCCATCCTTTTTGTAAGGCATATTGAGATAATGCTAAGTATTCACTTTTATTTGTTTGGTGATTCAACATATAACGCCATTCGTTACTTAATTCTGATACCATACCAAAATAACGTAATTCGTTAATTCTTTTTACATAAGGTTGATTGTCATATTTGGCTTTTAATGTTGATATTTCTGCTTGTGTAATTTTTGGCGACTGGTTCTTAAGTAAATAAGGTTGGTTAAGTGTTTGTGCACTTATCATGCCATAAAATCCACGTTTGTTTGTGAGCGCTTGTAAAATTTTATTAGCTTCATTTTTTTGTTTATTATTGAGTAATACTCGAGCTTGCCAGTATTGCCATTCTTCTTTTAATTGATCTTCTGGTGATAATTGCGCTAGCCAATAGGCAATATCAGAAAAGTTATAGGCATCTATGGCAAGGCGGATACGCTTTTCGACCAATGCCGTATCATGGTATTTTGTAATATAGTTATCACGCCATTTTATTTGTTCACTAGTAGCGGAATCTTTAAAGTAGCTGTTGGCTAAACTCTTTTGTAATTCAGCTTGCTCTACTTCAGTTAACGCCTGCTGTTTAACTAATTTTGGCAATAACAATGCAGCTAAATTCATATCAGTTTTTACTAAGCGAGGGAATGATGCTAAGACTACTTTTTTAGTGAAGGTGCTAGCTTTAATATTTTTTGAAAAATCCTCTAACTTTTTGGGATTATCAAGTACAGCGAGCAAATTGATTTTAGTTGTTTTGTTGTTGTCATCAAGTAGGTTAGTTAGATGTTTGGCCAATTTTAAATTATTTGCTTCAATAGCAAGTTCAATGCGTAATAGTATTAAATTAGCTGTTCGTTTACCTGCTTGAGTCCAAGCGTTGATTAATGGATCACATGCAGAAGGAAGCTCTTTGCTAGTCTTCCAAAGTGATTCGATAGTACTGAAGGTAGCTTGGTTATTTCCTTGTTGTAGTAATGCATACTGATAGCGGCAATTAGAGAGAATAGAATTATCTTTTGGAAAAGAAATGATTGAATTCCAGTCTTGACGAGAACTTAGTTCTGTTAGATAAGATTGTATTAGTGAGTCTGTTAATGGAAAGTCCTTATATTGGTTAACAAAGTCACTTACCATTTCAGGTGAAACCAATTTGATATTTTTTTGAAAAAACTGTACAGCAGCATAAGGATATAATGGATAATTTTTTATGCTAGAAAGCAATATTTGTTGGTCTTCAAAATTAAGCGATTGATAGGAATTAAGCCATTTTTGATAATGTTCTCGTTGCTCCTTTTGCGACCTGTCTGCGTAAACACTACCTGTGTAAATACTACATGTATAAAGTAGACATATTATCAAAAAATAACGTAATACTAATTTCATCCCTTAACTCCTATATTAATTTAGTTCGTTAGATTAGCATATTCTGTTACGATTCGTCGATAATCAACTAACGGCTTAATTCCTACTAAAATACTCAACTAAATACTTGACTAAATTAAATGGATATATACAATAAAGCGATAACGCATAGGGGAATGATTAATGAAATTGACATCAAAAGGACGATATGCGGTGACAGCAATGCTTGATGTTGCATTACATGCTGATTCAGGGCCTGTATCACTTGCAGAGATTTCAGAACGTCAAGAAATTTCACTTTCTTATCTTGAACAATTGTTTGCTCGTTTACGTAAAAATGGCTTAGTACAGAGTGTTAGAGGTCCTGGTGGCGGTTATATATTGAGTCGCTCTATGGATCAAATTGCGATTAGCTCAATTGTTAAAGCTGTTGATGAGACAGTGCATGCAACAAAATGTCATGGGCAAGATGGATGCCAAGGTGGTGTGAGATGTTTAACTCACACATTGTGGAATGAACTAAGTGAGCGAATTGAGGACTTTTTAACTAGCATTACGTTAAGTGAATTGGTTAATGATAAAGAAGTTAAAGCCGTTGCTAGCCGACAAAGTAATATACAACACGTTCAGATCAATTAATAAAAATAGAATATAGAATTTGTCATTGGGAGTGATTAATGAAACTACCTATTTATATGGATTATGCAGCGACAACCCCTGTTGATCCTAGAGTTGCTGAAAAAATGATGCAGTATTTAACCCCAAATGGGATTTTTGGTAACCCGGCATCTCGTTCTCATAAATTTGGTTGGCAAGCAGAAGAAGCAGTTGATATTGCTCGCAATCAAATTGCTGATCTTATTGGTGCTGATTCACGAGAAATTGTTTTTACATCTGGTGCAACTGAAGCCGATAATTTAGCTATCAAAGGCGCTGCTCATTTTAATCAAGCGAAAGGTAAGCACATTATTACTTGTAAAACTGAGCACAAAGCCGTGCTTGATACTTGTCGCCAGCTTGAGCGAGAAGGTTATGAAGTAACTTATTTAGCTCCTGAATCAGATGGTATTCTTGATTTAGATAAACTTGCAGAGGCAATGCGTAGTGATACAACTGTTGTATCTATTATGCATGTTAATAATGAAACAGGTGTTATTCAAGACATCGAGAAAATTGGTGAAATGTGCCGTGAACGGTGCATTGTCTTTCATGTTGATGCAACACAATCTGTAGGTAAATTACCCATTGATGTGGCCAAGTTAAAAGTTGATTTAATGTCATTTTCTGGTCATAAGATTTATGGTCCAAAAGGAATTGGTGGACTTTATGTAAGACGTAAGCCTCGTGTGCGAATTGAAGCGCAAATGCATGGAGGTGGTCATGAGCGCGGTATGCGCTCAGGCACGTTACCTGTGCACCAAATTGTCGGTATGGGTGAAGCGTACCATATAGCCAAAGAAGAAATGGCAGCTGAAATGCCTCGCCTTTTAGCGCTAAAAAATCGTTTATGGAATGGGTTAAAAGATATCGAAGAAGTTTACCTCAATGGTTCTTTAGAACACAGTGTACCAAATATTTTAAATGTGAGTTTTGCATATATTGAAGGTGAATCGCTTATGATGGCTTTAAAGGATTTAGCGGTTTCATCTGGTTCGGCGTGCACATCAGCGAGCTTAGAGCCTTCTTATGTGCTACGTGCATTAGGGCTCAATGATGAGCTTGCGCATAGCTCAATTCGTTTTTCATTGGGTCGATTTAGTACTGAAGAAGAAGTGGACTATGTGATTAAATTAATTAAAAACTCTATTGATAAATTAAGAGATTTATCGCCACTTTGGGAAATGTTTAAAGATGGTGTTGATTTAACAAAAATTAAATGGTCAGCCCATTAATATTAGGAGCAAATTATGGCATACAGTGAAAAAGTTGTTGATCATTATGAAAACCCTCGTAATGTAGGTTCTTTTGATCAAAATGATCCTAATGTCGGTAGTGGCATGGTTGGGGCGCCTGCGTGTGGCGATGTAATGCGTTTACAAATCAAAGTGAATGATAATGGCATTATTGAGGACGCTAAGTTTAAAACCTATGGTTGTGGTAGCGCAATTGCATCAAGCTCTTTAGTAACCGAATGGATTAAAGGTAAATCATTAGATGAGGCCGAAGCGATTAAAAATACGGATATTGCTGAAGAGTTGGCTTTACCGCCTGTTAAAATTCACTGCTCGATCTTAGCCGAAGATGCGATTAAAGCAGCAATCGATGACTATAAAACGAAAAAAGGACAACGTTAATGGCAATCACATTGACTAATAGCGCTGCTGATCGTGTTCAAGCTTTTTTGGCTAATCGTGGAAAAGGTATTGGATTACGATTAGGTGTTAAAACATCCGGTTGCTCAGGTATGGCCTATGTTTTAGAGTTTGCCGATGTGATTAATGACGATGATAGTGTCTTTGAAGATAAACATGTCAAAGTTATCGTTGATAAGAAGAGCTTAGTTTATATTGATGGAACAGAGCTTGATTTTGTCAAAGAAGGGCTAAATGAAGGCTTTAAATTCAATAACCCTAATGCTCATAATGAATGCGGTTGTGGTGAAAGTTTTAACGTGTAATTGGGCGCAATAATTATGGTTAATTATTTCGAGTTATTCAATTTACCTGTTCAGTTGCCGGTGGATGTGATTTCGTTAACAACCCATTATCAGCAATTGCAACGGCAATATCATCCAGATAATTTTGCTGTAGCAACTGATAGTGAAAAAATGGCCGCTGTGCAAAAATCAGCCACCATTAATGATGGTTATCAAATCCTAAAAAATCCAATTAAAGCTGCGGAATATTATCTATCTTTGCAAGGTTTTGGTGTTGCCACAGAAAAAAATATCATTCATGATGCCGATTTTTTAATGGAGCAATTTGCTTTACGTGAGAAGCTTGATAGTATTGAAAACCAAGCTAATTTTCAAGCATTAGATGACTTTCATAAAGAAATTATCGAACGTGAAAAAATGGTATATAACCAACTATTACAACTCATAGTAAAACAAGACATAGTAAAACAAGATTGGCAAAGTGCGCTTAATCAAATCTATAAGCTTCGTTATCTAGCTCGATTGATTGAACAAATCGAAAAGTTACAAGACAAACAATTTGATTTATAATTTACGATAAGTGATGAATCAATAGAGATAGATTAAATGGTATTATTACAAATTAGTGAACCAGGACAAACACCAATGCCACATCAGCGTCGCATTGCAGTGGGTATCGATCTTGGTACAACTAATTCACTCGTAGCAACGGTTCGTAGTGGGCAAGCCGAGGTTTTACCCGATTTGCAAGGCGATTCATTGTTGCCATCGGTTGTACATTACGGTGTTGATCATGATGATAACCCTGTTATTACTATTGGTAAATATGCCAAATCCAATGCTATAAATGATCCCCAAAATACGGTTAGTTCTGTTAAACGATTAATGGGTAGAAGTTTAGCAGATATAGAACAATCCCATTTTCCTTATACCTTTTCGCAAACAGAAAGTGGTGTCCCGTTATTAAATCTGCCTAATGGTCAGGTCAATCCAGTACAAGTCTCTGCTGATATCTTGGTTGCACTCGCCGAACGAGCAAGAGAAAGTTTAAACGGTGAAATTGACGGTGCTGTGATAACTGTGCCAGCTTACTTTGATGATGCCCAGAGGCAAGCAACTAAAGATGCAGCAAAATTAGCTGGTTTACATGTGCTTCGCTTATTAAATGAACCAACTGCCGCCGCCATTGCTTATGGCTTAGATTCTAAAAAAGAAGGGGTCATTGCCGTTTATGATTTAGGTGGCGGAACTTTTGATATTTCGATTCTTCGCCTAAATAAAGGCGTTTTTGAAGTGCTAGCAACCAGTGGTGATTCTGCTCTTGGTGGTGATGATTTTGATAGGTTGCTTGCTGACTATATAAAAAAGGAATTTGGCTTAACTGATAATATAGATACTATTATTAATCAAAATATTAGTGATCAAACGACGGATATAAAAATATTACTGAGTAATGAAGATGTTGCTATATTTACACTTAATAATCAATCATTAACTATTACTCGTCAGCATTTTCAACAATTAATAGAGCCATTAGTTAAACGCACTTTGGCTGTTTGCCGTCGGGCGTTAAAAGATGCGCAAATAGGCGTGGATGAAGTGCTTGAAGTCGTTATGGTTGGTGGTTCTACTCGAGTACCGTTAGTAAGAGAATTAGTTGGTAATTATTTTAAAACCCAGCCGTTAACGTCTATTGATCCAGATAAAGTTGTTGCTATTGGAGCTGCCATTCAAGCGGATATATTAGTAGGGAATAAATCTGATTCTGATATGCTGCTACTTGATGTCATTCCATTGTCTTTAGGGATTGAAACTATGGGGGAACTAGTCGAAAAGATTATTCCTCGTAATAGCACTATTCCATGTGCAAGAGCGCAAGAATTTACCACTTTTAAAGATGGTCAAACAGCCATGATGATTCATGTCTTGCAAGGTGAGCGTGAAAGTGTTGCCGACTGTCGCTCCTTAGCTCGGTTTACATTGAGGGGAATTCCTGCTATGCCCGCTGGCGGTGCACATATACGGGTGACTTTTCAAGTTGATGCCGATGGTTTATTAAGTGTTACGGCGATGGAAAAATCAACTGGTGTAGAAGCTACAATTCAAGTTAAGCCCTCTTACGGTCTGACCGATAAAGAGATTGCGACCATGATTCAAGATTCAATTAGTCATGCACAGCAAGATAAACAAGCCAGAATGCTTGCTGAAAAAAAAGTTGAGGCGGCACGTGTGCTAGAGAGTTTACAAGGCGCTTTAGACAAAGATGCTGATTTATTAAACGATAGCGAGCTTAGCCAAATTTTAGCCGCTCAGCGCCAATTGCAAGTAGCACGTGAGTCAGATGATAGTTATACAATTGAAAAGCACATTAAAATTGTTGATAGTGTGACACAAGATTTTGCCGCTAGGCGAATGGATAGGTCAATCCATCGTGCCTTAGCTGGCCATAAAGTTGATGATATTTAACTAACGGGATTATTATGCCAAAAATTACTTTTTTACCCAATGCCGATCTTTGCCCTGAAGGAAAAACTGTTGAAGCGCAGGAAGGTGAATCTATTTTAGACGTGGCATTGCGCAATGATATTGAAATAGAGCATGCTTGTGAGATGTCTTGTGCTTGTTCTACATGTCACTGTATTGTTCGTAAAGGGTTCGAGTCACTTGAGGAAAGTGATGAGCAAGAAGATGATATGTTAGATAAAGCCTGGGGAGTCGAGCCTTATAGCCGTTTAAGTTGTCAAGCTCGTGTAGCGAATGAAGATCTAGAAGTCGAAATTCCAAGATATAGCCTTAATCACGCCAAAGAAGATCATTAATTAATAGTCAGAATGATTACCTATCTATAATTTGATGTAAAGAATAATATTAAGCTTGGTGATTCGTTTTAAATTTCATAATTTTGAACCGATAATCAAGCGAACAGCCATATCTTTCGATTCTAAATATCTGTATTTATTTCTTGCCGTTAGTTAATTAACAGGGTATAATCAGCCCACTTTGTTTATTGCCTTTATATAAACAAATGATGAAAAGATATAATTTCTACAACAGAAAATAGCTAATTATATCGACAATACTCCCGATTTGGGGGTTACGAAAAAGAACGGATTACACTCTCCTGTCAATCGAAACAGGGCAAGAGGAGTAGTCTTTTGTTATAACTTTTAAATAATGGAGCTCTGGTCTCATGTCGAACCAAAGAATCCGTATCCGGTTAAAAGCGTTTGATCATCGTTTGATTGATCAATCAACTGCTGAAATTGTAGAAACTGCGAAGCGCACAGGTGCGCAGGTTCGTGGTCCTATTCCATTACCGACACGCAAAGAGCGTTTTACTGTATTGATCTCTCCGCACGTTAACAAAGATGCGCGTGATCAGTATGAGATTCGCACTCATAAGCGTCTAGTTGATATTGTTGAGCCAACTGAAAAAACAGTTGATGCTTTAATGCGTCTAGATCTTGCTGCCGGTGTTGATGTGCAGATCAGTTTAGGTTAATCCTAGGCTGAATGATTGAGAGGTCGAAACAATGATTGGTTTAATCGGTCGTAAAGTAGGAATGACACGAATCTTCACTGAAGAGGGTGTTTCTATTCCTGTCACCGTAGTAGAAGTTCAAAGTAATCGTATTACTCAAGTTAAAACCCTTGAGAATGATGGTTATCAAGCTATTCAGGTTACTACTGGCAGTAAAAAAGCAAGCCGCGTAAATAAACCTGAAGCAGGTCATTTCGCTAAGGCTGGCGTTGAAGCTGGTCGTGGTCTATGGGAATTCCGTTTTGAAGAAGGTGAATTTACTGTAGGTCAAAGTATTAACGTTGATATTTTTACTGACGTTAAAAAAGTTGATGTTACTGGAACATCTAAAGGTAAAGGTTTTGCTGGCGTTACTAAACGTTGGAATTTCCGTACTCAAGATGCGACTCATGGTAACTCTTTGGCACACCGTGGTCATGGCTCTATCGGTCAAAACCAAACTCCGGGTAAAGTGTTTAAAGGTCGTAAAATGGCAGGTCACTTAGGTAATGAACGTGTAACAGTTCAAAACTTAGATATTGTGCGTGTTGATGCAGAACGTAACCTTTTATTAATTAAAGGTGCAGTTCCTGGTGCAATCAATAGTGACGTAATTGTTAAACCAGCAATCAAGGCTTAACGTCGAGGAGATAGAGATGGAATTAGTAGTAAGAGACGCGCAAGCGCTTTCTGTTTCCGAAACTACCTTCGGACGTGAGTTTAATGAAGCGTTAGTTCACCAAGTAGTTGTTGCTTATGCATCTGCTGCTCGTCAAGGCTCACGCGCACAAAAAACTCGTGCAGAAATCGCTGGTTCAGGTAAAAAACCATGGCGTCAAAAAGGCACTGGTCGTGCTCGTTCAGGTTCTATTAAGAGCCCAATTTGGCGTAGTGGTGGTGTAACATTTGCAGCAAAACCACAAGATCATAGCCAAAAAGTTAACCGTAAAATGTATCGTGGTGCATTAAAGAGTATTTTCTCTGAATTAGTGCGTCAAGAACGTTTAGTTGTGGTTGAAACATTTACTGTTGAAGCACCTAAGACTAAATTATTAACTCAGAAATTAAATGATATGAATCTTAATGATGTTCTTATTATCGCTTCTGAAGTTGATGAAAATCTTTTCTTAGCAGCACGTAACTTGCATAAAGTTGATGTGCGTGATGTAGCAGGTATTGATCCAGTTAGTTTGATTGCATTTGACAAAGTGGTTATCACTGTTGATGCCGTTAAACAAGTAGAGGAGATGTTAGCATGATTCGTGAAGAGCGTCTGCTTAAAGTCCTGCGAGCACCACATGTTTCTGAAAAAGCATCTATTTCAATGGAAAAAACAAATACATTAGTATTGAAAGTTGCTAAAGATGCTACTAAGAGAGAGATTAAAGCCGCAGTTGAACAACTATTTGAAGTTAAAGTAGATGACGTTAATACACTTGTTGTTAAAGGCAAAGTTAAACGTCGTGGTCAACAAATCGGTCGCCGTAGCGACTGGAAAAAAGCTTACGTTACTTTAGCAGAAGGTCAAAATTTAGACCTTGCTGGCGTCGCTGAGTAATTCGGAGGAGTAAGAACAATGGCAGTTGTTAAGTGTAAACCTACATCTCCGGGTCGTCGCCACGTTGTTAAAGTGGTTAACCCAGAGTTGCATAAAGGTAAGCCTTATGCACCGTTGCTTGATTCAAAAAGCAAAACTGGTGGTCGCAATAATAATGGTCGAATCACTACCCGTCATATCGGTGGTGGTCATAAGCAACATTATCGTATTGTCGACTTTAAGCGTAATAAAGATGGTATTCCAGCAGTTGTTGAACGTTTGGAATATGATCCAAACCGTAGTGCAAATATTGCATTGGTTTTATATAAAGACGGTGAACGTCGTTATATTTTAGCGCCTAAAGGCTTAAAAGCAGGTGATCAGATCCAATCTGGTGTTGATGCATCAATTAAAACAGGTAACTGTTTACCAATGCGCAATATTCCAGTCGGTTCTACCGTGCATAACATTGAAATGAAACCAGGTAAAGGCGGACAACTCGCTCGCTCGGCTGGTAGCTATGTGCAAATCGTTGCACGTGATGGTGCTTATGTAACATTACGTCTACGTTCAGGTGAAATGCGTAAAGTATTATCTGATTGCCGCGCCACTATTGGTGAAGTGGGTAACTCAGAACATATGCTTCGCGTACTAGGTAAAGCGGGTGCAACGCGTTGGCGTGGTGTTCGTCCTACTGTTCGTGGTACAGCAATGAACCCGGTAGACCATCCACATGGTGGTGGTGAAGGTCGTAACTTTGGTAAACATCCTGTGTCTCCATGGGGTCAAAAAGCCAAAGGATTGAAAACGCGTAGCAACAAACGTACTGATAAGTATATTGTTCGCCGTCGCAATAAGAAATAATTAATATAGAGGATTAGCTATGCCACGTTCTCTCAAGAAGGGTCCTTTTATTGACCTACACTTGCTGAAGAAGGTAGAGAAAGCGGTGGAAAGCGGGGACAAGAAACCAATTCGTACTTGGTCCCGTCGTTCAACGATCTTTCCTAACATGATCGGTTTGACCATCGCTGTCCATAATGGTCGTCAGCACGTTCCAGTTTATGTTTCCGATGAAATGGTTGGTCATAAATTGGGTGAATTCGCGCCGACTCGTACTTATCGCGGTCACGCAGCTGATAAGAAAGCTAAGAAGAAATAAGTAGGAGAAAGAGATGGAAACAATTGCAAAGTACCGCCACGCTCGTTCTTCTGCACAAAAAGTTCGCTTAGTTGCAGATCTTGTTCGCGGTAAGAAAGTGTCTCAGGCACTAGATATTTTAACGTACACCAATAAAAAAGCGGCTGTACTTGTTAAAAAAGTATTAGAGTCTGCTATTGCTAATGCAGAGCATAACGATGGTGCTGATATTGATGATCTAAAAGTTGCGAAAATTTTCGTAGACGAAGGTCCAACCATGAAGCGCATTATGCCTCGTGCGAAAGGTCGTGCAGATCGAATTTTGAAGCGTACGAGTCACATCACCGTGATCGTCTCAGATCGCTAGGCTGGAGAATAGCAATGGGTCAAAAAGTAAATCCAAATGGTATCCGATTAGGCATTGTTAAGCCTTGGACATCTACATGGTATTCGGGTACAAAGACATTCGCTGATAATTTAGAAAGTGATTTTAGAGTGCGTGAATTCTTAAATAAAGAATTAGCTCAAGCGTCAATCTCTAAAATTGTGATCGACCGTTCAGCAGAAACTAACGTTCGAATTACTATTCACACCGCTCGTCCAGGGATTGTGATTGGTAAAAAAGGTGAGGACGTTGAAAAATTACGTAATGCCGTAGCTTCTATTGTCAATAAATATAAAGACAAAAAAGAGAAGCGTGATGTTGCGGTACAAATTAATATTGCAGAAGTTCGCAAACCAGAACTTGATGCAAAATTAGTTGCTGACAGCATTACTTCTCAGTTAGAACGCCGTGTTATGTTCCGTCGTGCTATGAAACGTGCGGTACAAAACGCAATGAAAGCGGGTGCTAAAGGTATCAAAGTTGAAGTAAGTGGTCGTTTAGGCGGCGCTGAAATTGCTCGCAGTGAGTGGTACCGTGAAGGTCGTGTGCCTTTACATACCTTACGAGCTGATATCGACTATGGATTGTCTGAAGCATTAACTACCTATGGTATTATTGGTGTTAAAGTGTGGATCTTCAAAGGTGAGATCCTTGGTGGTATGGCTGCCGTTGAACAAGCAGAAAAACAACCTGCTGCTCAACCGAAAAAGCAGCGCAAAGGCCGAAAACAATAAGGAGCGTCGCTGATGTTACAACCAAAGCGTACAAAATTCCGTAAAGTGCACAAGGGCCGCAATCGTGGTCTTGCTGTAAGTACTGATGTTAGTTTCGGTACATTCGGTCTTAAGGCTGTAGGTCGTGGTCGTTTGACTGCGCGCCAGATCGAAGCGGCACGTCGTGCAATGACTCGTGCAGTTAAGCGTCAAGGTAAAATCTGGATTCGAGTTTTCCCTGATAAACCAATTACTGAAAAACCACTTGCAGTGCGTATGGGTAAAGGTAAGGGTAACGTTGAATACTGGGTTGCTCAGATTCAACCAGGTAAAGTCCTTTATGAAATGGACGGTGTACCGGAAGAAGTTGCTCGTGAAGCATTTGCGTTGGCAGCTGCAAAACTGCCAATTAAAACCACCTTTGTGATTAAGACGGTGATGTAAATGAAAGCAAAAGAGCTACGCGAAAAAAGCGTTGAAGAGTTAAATACTGAACTTCTTAATTTATTACGTGAGCAATTTAACTTACGTATGCAATTAACTGGAGGTCAGTTAACACAGACTCATATGTTAAAACAAGTGCGTCGTAATATTGCACGTGTTAAAACATTATTAACTGAGAAGGCGGGTGCGTAATATGACTACTGAAGTAAAAATTCGTACTCAGCAAGGTCGTGTTATTAGCGACAAAATGGATAAATCTATAACTGTAGCTATTGAACGTAAAGTGAAGCATCCGTTATATGGTAAGTTCATTAAACGTACGACTAAATTGCATGTACATGATGAAAACAACGAGTGTGGTATTGGTGATACTGTAGAAATTAAAGAGTGTCGTCCATTATCAAAAACCAAATCTTGGACTCTTGTTCGAATCGTTGAAAAAGCAGTTATTTAATCTTTTTGGTTAAAAACTGTACATAATATAATAAACGGCTTAGTAGCCGTTTATTTTATGCTATCCATTTTATTTGAGTGGTGTTATACTATGCGCCCTCACATAAGTGGGTTTTTGGTTGTCTATTCTTATCCATGGTAGTTGAGGTGGATGAAGGTAGATTAGACAATAATTTATTTATACGGAGCATTAAAATGATCCAAGAACAGACTAGGCTAGATGTTGCCGATAACTCTGGCGCACGTAGCGTAATGTGTATCAAGGTTCTCGGTGGATCGCACCGTCGTTATGCAGCGGTAGGTGATATCATCAAAGTTACCATTAAAGAAGCAATTCCTCGTGGTAAAGTTAAAAAAGGTGATGTGCTTAAAGCTGTAGTCGTGCGCACTAGAAAAGGTGTTCGTCGTCCTGATGGATCTGTCATTCGTTTCGATCGTAATGCTTGTGTTATTTTAAACAATAACAGTGAGCAACCGATTGGTACGCGTATTTTTGGACCGGTCACTCGTGAACTTCGCTCTGAGAAGTTTATGAAGATCATTTCATTAGCACCAGAAGTACTGTAAGGAGCGGGTAATGGCAGCGAAAATCCGTCGAGAAGATGAAGTTATCGTGTTAACCGGAAAAGATAAAGGTAAGCGCGGTAAAGTAAAAAGCGTTTTGTCTACAGGTAAAGTGATTGTTGAAGGTATTAATTTGGTGAAAAAACACCAAAAACCAGTACCTGCATTAAATCAAGAAGGTGGAATTGTTGAAAAAGAAGCAGCAATTAATGTTTCTAACGTGGCAATTTTTAACCCAGCTACAGGCAAAGCAGATCGCGTAGGCTTTCGTTTTGAAGACGGTAAAAAAGTCCGTTTTTATAAGTCTACTAATGAATTAATCAATTAAGTAATTTGGAGTGTACGATGGCGAAACTGCATGATTACTACAAAGCACAGGTAGTAAATAAACTGCAAGAACAGTTTGGCTACAAATCTGTCATGCAAGTCCCTCGGATCGAAAAGATCACCTTGAATATGGGTGTGGGTGAAGCAATTACTGATAAGAAATTATTAGATAATGCTGTTGCAGATTTAGCAGCAATCAGTGGTCAAAAACCACTTGTCACTAAAGCACGCAAATCAGTTGCTGGTTTTAAAATCCGTCAAGGGTATCCTATTGGTTGTAAAGTCACTTTACGTGGCGAACGTATGTGGGAATTTTTTGAACGTCTAGTTTATATTGCTCTTCCTCGTACTCGAGATTTCCGCGGTTTAAGCGCAAAATCTTTTGATGGTCGTGGTAACTATAGCATGGGTGTTCGTGAACAAATCGTTTTCCCTGAAATCGATTATGATAAAGTTGATCGTGTTCGTGGTTTAGATATTACTATCACAACCAGTGCACAATCAGATGAAGAAGGCCGAGCTTTATTATCTGCCTTTAACTTCCCATTTCGTAAGTAAGGTAGGGCATAATGGCTAAACAATCAATGATTGAACGCGATAAGAAACGCGTAAAGCTAGCAGAAAAATATTTTGCAAAGCGTCAAGAATTAAAAGCGATTATCTCTGATCTTAATGCATCAGATGAAGATCGTTGGAATGCAGTGCTTAAATTGCAAACGCTTCCTCGTGATTCTAGTCCATCACGTCAACGTCGTCGTTGTCGTCAAACTGGTCGTCCTCATGGCGTCCTTCGTAAGTTTGGTTTAAGCCGTATTAAGGTTCGTGAGTCAGCCATGCGTGGTGAGATTCCTGGTCTTAAAAAGGCAAGTTGGTAATCAGGGGAGTGTTATAGATGAGCATGCAAGATCCTATAGCAGATATGTTGACCCGTATTCGTAATGGTCAATCTGCGAATAAAGTTGCAGTCACCATGCCTTCCTCTAAGCTAAAAGTGGCAATTGCCAATGTGCTAAAAGAAGAAGGTTATATCGGGGACTATAAAGTTGTTGGTGACACTAAGCCAGAATTGGAAATTACTTTGAAATATTTCCAAGGCAAAGCTGTTGTAGAAAGTATTAAACGTGTTAGCCGTCCAGGTTTACGTATTTATAAGCGTAAAGATGAATTGCCAAAAGTTATGGCTGGATTAGGTATCGCAGTTGTTTCTACTTCTAAAGGTGTTATGACTGATCGTGCAGCACGCCAAGCGGGTCTTGGTGGTGAAATTATCTGCTACGTAGCGTAAGGGAGAAAAGAATGTCTCGTGTTGCAAAAGCACCTGTCGTTGTTCCTGCTGGCGTAGAGGTAAAACTCGATGGTCAGGTAATTACGATTAAAGGTAAAAATGGCGAGTTATCTCGCACAATAAATAATGCTGTTGTGATTAATCAAGAAGAGGGCCAAATTAAATTTGCTCCTCGCGATGGCTTTGCTGATGCTTGGGCTCAAGCTGGTACGGCTCGTGCATTGATTAATGCGATGGTTATTGGTGTTACTGAAGGTTTTACTAAAAAACTTCAGCTAGTTGGTGTTGGTTATCGTGCACAAGTTAAAGGTAATGCAATTGGTTTATCTCTTGGATATTCACATCCAATTGAACATCAATTACCTGCAGGTGTGTCAGCTGAATGTCCTTCTCAAACTGAAATTGTACTCAAAAGTGCTGATAAACAGTTAATTGGACAAGTGGCTGCAGATATCCGTGCTTATCGTCGTCCTGAACCTTATAAAGGTAAAGGTGTTCGTTACGCAGATGAAGTTGTGCGTACTAAAGAAGCTAAGAAAAAGTAAGGTAACACTATGGATAAGAAATCAGCTCGTATCCGTCGTGCAACTAAAGCGCGTCGCAAGATGCATGAATTACTTGCAACTCGCTTGGTAGTTCACCGCACTCCGCGTCATATTTATGCGCAAATTATCGCACCAAACGGATCAGAAGTACTGGCAGCCGCTTCTACATTAGAAAAAGCTATCAGTGAAAGTTTAAAATACACCGGAAACAAAGATGCAGCAGCGGCGGTTGGTAAAGCAATTGCAGAGCGTGCATTAGCGAAAGATATCAAAGAAGTTTCATTTGATCGTTCAGGTTTCCAATATCATGGTCGAGTTCAGGCGCTAGCAGATGCTGCTCGCGAAGCTGGCCTACAGTTCTAAGGTAGGAGTTAAAGATGTCAAACATCGAAAAACAAGCTGGTGAACTGCAGGAAAAACTAATCGCAGTTAACCGAGTTTCTAAAACCGTAAAAGGTGGTCGTATTTTTAGTTTTTCTGCACTAACAGTTGTTGGTGACGGTAATGGCCGCGTAGGTTTTGGATATGGTAAAGCACGTGAAGTGCCAGCAGCAATTCAAAAAGCAATGGAAAAAGCACGTCGTAATATGATTAATGTTGCTTTAAACAACGACACTTTACAGCATCCAGTTAAAGGTGCTCACACAGGTTCTCGTGTTTATATGCAACCAGCATCAGAAGGTACTGGTATTATCGCTGGTGGTGCGATGCGTGCCGTTTTAGAAGTTGCTGGTGTTCGTAACGTTCTAGCTAAAGCATATGGTTCTACTAACCCAATTAATGTGGTTCGTGCAACTATTGATGGCTTAGAAAATATGAAATCACCAGAAATGGTTGCTGCTAAGCGTGGTAAAACCGTCGAAGAAATTTTGGGGTAATTAACCATGGCAAAAACAATTAAAATTACACAAACCCGTAGTTCTATTGGTCGTCTACCGAAGCATAAAGCAACGTTAGTTGGATTAGGATTACGTCGTATTGGTCATACTGTTGAGCGTGAGGATACTCCTGCAATTCGCGGTATGGTAAACCAAGTTTATTACATGGTTAAAGTTGAGGAGTAATAGTAATGCGTTTAAATACTTTATCTCCTGCTGAAGGTTCAAAGCATGCACCGAAACGCCTAGGCCGAGGAATTGGTTCTGGGTTAGGTAAAACAGGTACTCGTGGTGTTAAAGGTCAAAAATCCCGTTCAGGTGGTGGCGTTCGCCGTGGCTTTGAAGGTGGTCAAATGCCTTTATATCGTCGTTTACCAAAATTTGGTTTTACCTCACGTAAAGCTTTAGTTACAGCTCAAGTTCGTCTTTCTGATTTGATGAAGGTTGAAGGCGATATTGTTGACTTAAATAGCTTAAAAGTTGCAAATGTGATTAATTCACATATCGAATATGCAAAAATCATGTTATCTGGCGAAGTAACTAAACCAGTAACTGTTCGTGGTATTCGAGTAACTAAAGGTGCTAAAGCTGCAATTGAAGCTGCTGGCGGAAAAATTGAGGAATAATTAGAAAGATGGCAAAGCAACCAGGATTAGATTTTCAAAGAGCACGAAGTGGTAGCGGTGAGCTTACAAGACGTTTAATGTTTGTGCTTTTAGCGCTTATTGTTTTTCGTCTAGGTTCTTATGTTCCAGTTCCTGGTATTGATACTAAAGCGTTATCGGACTTACTAGCAAAAGCATCTTCAAATGGTATTGTTGGTATGTTCAATATGTTCTCTGGTGGTGCTTTAAGCCGTGCTTCAATTTTTGCTTTAGGGATAATGCCTTATATTTCTGCATCGATTATAGTGCAGCTATTAACTACAATTAGTCCTAAATTGGCAGAATTGAAGAAAGAAGGTGAATCAGGCCGTAAGAAAATTAGTCAGTATACGCGTTATGGCACATTAGGGTTAGCGATAGTGCAGGCTGTTGGTATTGCGACTGGTTTACCTAATCATCCAGATTACGGTCATGTAGTGATTAATCCTGGATTTTCTTTCTATTTTATTGCATCGGTTAGCTTAGTTACTGGCACTATGTTTCTTATGTGGCTAGGTGAGCAGATCACAGAGCGAGGCGTAGGCAATGGTATTTCGATCATTATCTTTGCTGGTATTGTGGCTGGTCTTCCTCATGCAATATATGAAACTATTGAACAAGCTCGTTCTGGTTCACTGCATCCGATTTTACTATTAGTGGTCGCTGCCTTAGTGGTTGGTGTGACTTATTTTGTTGTTTTTGTTGAGCGTGGTCAACGTCGTATTGTTGTTAACTATGCACAGCGACAACAAGGTCGTCGTATTTATGCGGCGCAAAGCACGCATTTACCATTAAAGATTAATATGGCAGGTGTCATTCCTGCAATATTTGCTTCAACAATTGTTATGTTACCATCTATGATGGCTTCTTGGTTCCAAGGAGATGGTGAAAGCTGGAGATATATTATGGTACTTATCTATCAATATTTCTCTCATGATGAACCGTTATATATAATCTTTTTTGTGGCGGCAATTATCTTCTTTTGTTTCTTTTATACAGCATTGGTTTTCAATCCGAGGGAAACAGCAGATCAGCTTAAAAAATCTGGTGCATTTATTCCAGGTATCCGCCCAGGCGAACAAACATCTAAGTATATTGACAAAGTGATGACTCGTTTAACACTAATTGGTGCGATATATATTACTGTTGTTTGTTTGATTCCGATGTTTATGACAAGTGCAATGAAAGTTCCGGTTCAATTTGGTGGAACATCGTTATTAATTGTTGTTGTTGTAATCATGGATTTTATGGCACAAGTACAGACTTTAATGATGCCAAATCGTTATGAGTCAATGTTAAAGAAAGCGAATCTTAAAGGCTACGGTCGATAAGTTAGCCAGAAGTTACGGAGAAAAATATGAAAGTTCGTGCTTCAGTCAAGAAATTATGCAGAAATTGTAAAATCATTAAACGTAATGGCATTGTTCGTGTCATTTGCGTTGAAGGTAAACATAAACAACGTCAAGGTTAATTTATTTAACTAGAAGTTGATTTGCATATTTTACTTGCCAAAGTATAGTAAAGCTGGCTAGAATAGCCAGCTTAGATTTAGTTGTGAATTCACCGTTTGAGTATCCTGAAAACGGGCTTTTCAGTATGGTGAATTTGCTAAACATTAACAATAAAGGAGTGCATAGTGGCCCGTATAGCAGGCATTAACATTCCTGATCAACAACATGCTGTGATTGCTTTACAAGCGATTTATGGTATTGGAGCTACCCGTGCTAAGACAATTTGTTCTGAAGCCGGTATTCCTGAAAATGTTAAGATCAGAGAACTATCTGAAGATCAGATTGAAAAGTTACGTGAACAAGTCGCTAAATTTACCGTTGAAGGTGATTTACGTCGTGAAGTAACTATGAGTATCAAGCGTTTATTAGACCTTGGTTGTTATCGTGGCATGCGTCACCGTCGTGGACTTCCTGTTCGCGGTCAACGCACAAAGACTAACGCTCGTACCCGTAAGGGACCGCGTAAGCCAATCAAGAAATAATTGAGGTATAATTAAATGGCAAAGACACCTGTTCGTACACGTAAACGTGTAAAAAAGCAAGTTTCTGATGGTATAGCTCATATTCATGCATCATTCAACAATACAATCGTAACTATTACCGATCGTCAAGGTAATGCGTTAGGTTGGGCAACCGCTGGTGGTTCTGGTTTCCGTGGCTCTCGTAAGTCAACACCTTTTGCAGCTCAAGTAGCAGCGGAACGTTGTGCTGAAGCTGTCAAAGATTACGGAATTAAGAATCTGGAAGTTATGGTAAAAGGACCTGGTCCTGGTCGTGAGTCAACAATTCGTGCATTAAATGCTGCGGGCTATCGCATCACTAACATTACTGATGTTACTCCGATTCCTCATAACGGTTGTCGTCCACCAAAGAAACGTCGTGTTTAATTTATTAAACATTGAATGTTTAGGATTATTGGAGAAATAAAATGGCAAGATATTTGGGACCAAAACTCAAATTAAGTCGTCGTGAAGGTACAGATTTATTCCTTAAATCTGGTGTCCGAGCGGTTGACAGTAAATGTAAATTAGAACAAGCTCCTGGGCAACATGGTGCGCGTAAACCGCGTTTATCAGATTATGGTGTTCAGTTACGTGAAAAACAAAAAGTTAGACGTATTTATGGAATTTTAGAACGTCAATTCCGTAATTACTACAAAAGCGCAGCGCGTATTAAAGGCAATACAGGTGAAAACCTACTTGGCCTTTTAGAACGTCGCTTAGATAACGTTGTTTATCGCATGGGATTTGGTGCTACTCGCGCTGAAGCTCGTCAATTAGTTAGTCATAAAGCTGTTCTTGTTAATGGTCGCGTTGTAAATATTGCATCTTACCAAGTTTCACCTGAAGATGTGATTAGTGTTCGCGAAAAGTCAAAAAAACAAGCACGTATTAAAGCCGCTTTAGAGTTAGCTGAACAACGTGAAAAACCAACATGGTTAGAAGTTGATGCTAGCAAAATGGAAGGCGTATTTAAACGCTTACCAGAACGTTCAGATTTATCTGCTGACATCAACGAACATTTGATCGTCGAACTTTACTCTAAGTAAAGTTTAGCACTTAAGAGAGGACATAATGCAGGGTTCTGTAACAGAGTTTTTAAAACCTCACCTAGTTGATGTTGTTCAATACAGCCAAACACACGCCAAAGTGACTTTAGAGCCACTTGAACGTGGTTTTGGTCATACTTTAGGTAATGCACTACGCCGCATTTTATTATCATCTATGCCGGGATATGCAGTAACCGAAGTTGAAATTGACGGTGTTCTGCATGAGTACAGTACTAAAGAAGGCGTTCAAGAAGATGTACTTGATATTTTGCTTAATTTAAAAAAATTAGCAGTGCGTGTACATACTAAAGATGATGTTATGCTGACGTTAAATAAATCAGGTATTGGTGCAGTAACCGCATCTGATATCACTCACGATGGTGATGTTGAAATTGTTAATCCTGATTTAGTAATTTGTCATCTTACTGATGCCAATGCTTCAATTAGTATGCGTATTCGTGTACAACGAGGACGTGGTTATGTCCCTGCTTCTGCTCGCGTTAAGTCAGAAGATGAAGAACGACCAATAGGTCGTTTGTTAGTTGATGCATGTTATAGCCCTGTAGAGCGCATTGCATATTCTGTTGATGCTGCTCGTGTGGAACAACGTACGGATTTAGATAAGCTTGTTATCGATATGGAAACAAATGGGACTATCGATCCTGAGGAATCTATTCGTCGTGCATCAACTATTTTGGCTGAACAACTTGAAGCTTTCGTTGATTTACGTGATGTGCGTCAACCAGAAGTGAAAGAAGATAAACCGGAATTTGATCCAGTTCTCTTACGTCCAGTAGATGATTTGGAATTAACTGTTCGGTCTGCTAATTGCTTAAAAGCAGAAGCAGTTCATTATATTGGTGATTTAGTGCAACGTACTGAAGTTGAGTTACTTAAAACTCCTAATCTTGGTAAGAAATCGCTTACTGAAATTAAGGATGTGCTCGCCTCTCGTGGCTTATCTTTAGGCATGCGTCTTGAGAATTGGCCACCAGCAAGTATTGTTGAAGACTAAGATAAAATTTATATAAGAAGGATAAAGTTATGCGCCATCGTAAAAGTGGTCGTCAACTGAACCGAAATAGCAGCCATCGTCAAGCAATGTTTCGTAACATGACAAGTTCACTTGTTGAACATGAAATCATCAAAACTACATTGCCTAAAGCAAAAGAGTTGCGTCGTGTTGTTGAACCGTTAATTACGCTAGCCAAAAGCGATAGCGTAGCTAATCGCCGTCTGGCTTTTGCTCGTATCCGTGATAAAGATACAGTGAAGAAATTATTTTCAGATTTAGGCCCACGTTTTGCCACCCGTCCTGGTGGTTATGTACGTATTTTAAAATGTGGTTTCCGTGATGGAGATAATGCTCCAATGGCTTATATCGAATTAGTTGATCGCCCTGCAGTAGAAGCAGAAGCAACAGCTGAATAATTATTAAATCATTGCGTATTAAAACCGGCTATATGCCGGTTTTTTATTTTCTCATTTACATTTATTGTAATTATATTTTAAATTATAAATTGCCAACTTTATTTAAAGTTAGTTATTGGTTAAATGATACTAAAGCATTATCAACTAACTAAGACAGGTTGAATAACAATTATCGATGTAAGTATAGTTAGCTAATAATGAGGCGGTGGTGTTTCTTCCGATAAGTTGGCAATATTCGATGATTGTGTTGCTTGTAGCTTTTGGGATAATAAAGTCAATTGCTCTTTTAATTTGCTGATATCTGCTTGAAGGGTTGCTACCATACGGTTTAATTCCTCAATGGTAATTTCTTGAAAAGCAACTTTAGTTTCAAGTAATTCTAGTTGTTGATTCATAAAAACAGGCTTATGTATACATTAATATATAATGTCACATTGTAAGTAAAAATGGCTATCAAATCCATCCCCGTTCGGCAAAAGAGACATATTCGCCTTTACCAATTACAAGGTGATCAATAATACGAATATCAATCAAGTTACAAACTTCATCTATTTTTACTGTTAGCGCACGGTCAGCTTGACTGGGTTCAGCCATGCCTGAAGGATGGTTGTGTGCCAAAATTAATGCAGCGGCATTATATTGTAATGCTCGTCTAGCGATTTCTCGCGGATGAACTTCTACACAATTATAGGTACCGATAAACATTTCTTCTGATGAAATAACATGATTTTGGTTATCTAGAAAAATCACCATAAAAACCTCACGTTCTTTATCTGCCAAACGGCTAGCTAAATAATGGTGGGTTAGTGCTGGTGAAGTTAGTGAGTTTTCATTGGATATTTTAACTTTTAGATAACGATGTGACAGCTCGACAACAGCTTTTAGTTGGGTGTATTTCGCTGTGCCTAACCCATGCTTTTTGCAAAAATCACTATGGCTTGCATTAATTAAGTTATAAAAAGAGCCAAACTCATTTAACAATTTTTGTGATAGCTCTAAAACAGGTAAGCCTTTGGTGCCTGTTCGTAAAAAAAGTGCCAGTAATTCTGCATCACTGAGAGTTTCAACGCCAAATTTTAACAGCTTTTCCCGTGGCATTAACGAAGCTGGTTGTGAAGACATAATGCTAAGTTCCAATAATAGCAAAATCTAGATTATTAATGGAAAAATTAACAGTACAAAACAGTGTTGTAAAATATTGGGATTTATTTCACAAATTATTAAGTAATATTTTGGATATCTGGCAAATAAAAAGCGCTATATAGCGCTTTTATCATTACATCCTAAACGACGACAACTTAGTGGCAACCGCAACCGCCATGGCCTCCGCCACAACAACCACTATCATCATCTTCATGATCATGGACACCACAACCGCAACCACCATGATCATGTCCATGCTCACCATGAATATGACCGTGGGCTATTTCTTCTTCTGTGGCTTCACGAATAGCTAATACTTCAACGTTAAATTTTAGATCTTGTCCCGCTAGCATATGATTACCATCAATAGTGATATTATCGCCATCGATAGCGGTAATTTCAACTGGTAAAGAACCATGCTCAGTATCAGCAAAAAAGCGCATACCAACTTCTAATTCATCAACACCGACAAACACATCACGAGGAACATTTTGCACAAGTGCATCATTAAAATCACCATATGCATTAATTATTTCAACTTCAAATTTATCACCAACTTGATGACTTTCTAAGGCTTTTTCAAGATCTTGTAATAAGTTTCCTGCGCCTTGCAAATACTCAAGCGGAGCAGTTGCTGTTGCTTCATCAACAAGAACGCCATCTTTCGTTCTAACTTGGTATGCTATACTTACTATTGTGTTTTTTGCTATTTTCATTTTATCTCCAACGGGCTATAACGAGCAAATAAGCTATAGATTTTAGCTGAAAAAAGATTATCTGTATGCTAATTTCTTATTTTTATAAAAAGTTTTTAGTTAAGAAAGATCTGGGGGGCTAGGAAATGAGTTAATTCCAGTTTGCGAACGAAGTGGAAGACTTTTTTGTTGTAAAGAAGTTTCAGGAAAGCTTCGTATTTTAGTATAAAAAGCAACTGCTTTGGAAAGTTTACAATTCTTTACAAAAAATCTCATTACAAAAGAATTAATTTATTTTATTATGCGTTATCGTCTTGAATACAATAGCATCTTTTTATTTCTAGGTTTCAATTTAACTATTCGTATTGTATAAGATATTCTATTGAATAATTATTAAAAATAAGAAAATAACTATAAGGAGTTGTAAAGATATGATACAATGTGGCTCTAAATCGGGCATCGGGCATCGGGCATCGGGCATCGGGCATCGGGCATCGGGCATCGGGCATCGGGCATCGGGCATCGGGCATCGGGCATCGGGCATCGGGCATCGGGCATCGGGCATCGGGCATCGGGCATTTTGTTAGTTGTTTTATTTCAAACGTAATATTACAGCAAAACGTTTTATCTTTAGCGTTACCTTTTTGTTTTAAACACTTCCATTGCAAATCTCACTTTGCTACCAAAATAACGGCACTGACAGCTTACTTAAAACCAAAACCTACTCAAGTCATGAGTTTAATCTTATTATCACAATGGATACACGTTAGCTCAGCTAATGCAATACTAACAGCGACTTCAAGTCAGGTTATTGTTGGGAATGCACCGCAAGTGGTGGCGTTATCAAGTGCAGATAAACATGGTTTTACTGTCAACGGTGTTTTTTATAGTGAGGAAAATGGCACGCTAAAATCTGGTGAAGTGAAAGAATTTGATGGTAATTTAACGCTAAATGATTTTAAAGTGGCAACTTATACGCCAACCAACTTAGATAGGGTAAAGAATTATCGCGATATCGATGGTGATAATGCTGATACGAGCCAACCGTTTAAGGTGGAATCGACTTACTATTGGTGGTATGACAATACCGGAAGACGCATAACTGGTGATGATAAGAAAAAGATTATAGGTTGTGGCAGTGGTTTTTCAATGCCATTAAAATTGATAATTGAAACAAAAGTAAAAGCGTATTCGCAGTATGGTATTCCAAAAGAAAGTGAGCAATTAACCTTAGCCAAAACTTACCAAATAGCAGCTAAATCAGAGCTATGTTATGCCAAACCGAATGCGATAAATGTGCACTCAACACTTCAATGGTTTAGCTTTGATGGTAAAGGTACTGGTAATGGAGTGGGGTGGAATAAACCTCATTTAAATACACCAGATCCTATCGGTGGTGGTGGTCGCACTAGCGATTATGTATTGGATTTTGGTTTTAAAGCTAATCCAACTGTTTCAAATAGACGTTTCCCAACAACAGGATTTCCTGGTGCTCAGTTCCAACTAGTGATGACAGGTTCGCAGAGTGATTATGATTATCATGTAATCAATAATCCAGGAAATGGTGTTTCGGTTGATACTATGGGAAGTATTGTTATAAATAGTAAACCAGCAGGTACAGTGACAGTTCGGGCTATTTTAAAAAGAAAACCATCAATAATTCATGATTATAGCTTTAATCCAACAAGTATCTGGGCGCTTCCTCAAGGTGATATGAAAGGTGGATTTGATACTGCCGTAAAACAATGTGGAGGAATTAATAATCTTTTTACTAGAAAGGAATTGAGTAATTCACCAGTTAAAAATGCGCCTGAGTTATCGCCAACCCCGCCAGCTATTAATTTATTTACGCGAGCGATAGGTGATTCATTGCTAGGTGAATGGGGACCAATAAATAAAGCGGCTTATCCTAAATCTCACTGGAATTCGGAGTTTTTTACAAAGCCTTATTGGACAAAGGATATTCACTCTTCATTTACTCAATTTACCGTATATGCTGATAGTGGTTGTATTGAAATAGCAAATACTAAAGATGGAAAATGGCTGGATAATTATATAATTTGTAAAGGTTGATTTCTTATAGAAATATTTAAAAGTAAAATATTATTTTTTATTATAAACATTAATCAAACCATCCTAATACGGATGGTTTTTATTTTAATCAATAAATTGATTGCTATTTTATAGTATCGATCAATTTTGATTTATTCATATTTAGTAAGAAATAAAAACAATGCTTTTGCCTGTTGAATTTAACAATATGAAATACTTTTATCACACTGATAATTTATGTCTAAATTGTTAAATTGAAAAGTCAACATCTAGACTCTTAACAAGACTTTACAAAAAAGTAGATGAAAAATGAAGCTTTTATTTTAAAATAGGGTAGCATAGTTATATACTATTTTAAGCTAAAAGTATTGAAAATAATATTAACTGTTTATTTTATAACAACAAACTAATAAAAATAAGTATGAGGAATAATAAAATCATGATAAAATGTGGACTTAAACAGGCAACGGGCAACGGGCAACGGGCAACGGGCAACGGGCAACGGGCATTTTGTTAATCGTTTTATTTCAAATGTAATATTACAGCAAAACGTTTTATCTTTAGCGTTACCTTTTTGTTTTAAACACTTCCATTGCAAATCTCACTTTGCTACCAAAATAACGGCACTGACAGCTTACTTAAAACCAAAACCTACTCAAGTCATGAGTTTAATCTTATTATCACAATGGATACACGTTAGCTCAGCTAATGCAATACTAACAGCGACTTCAAGTCAGGTTATTGTTGGGAATGCACCGCAAGTGGTGGCGTTATCGAGTGCAGATAAACATGGTTTTACTGTCAACGGTGTTTTTTATAGTGAGGAAAATGGCACGCTAAAATCTGGTGAAGTGAAAGAATTTGATGGTAATTTAACGCTAAATGATTTTAAAGTGGCAACTTATACGCCAACCAACTTAGATAGGGTAAAGAATTATCGCGATATCGATGGTGATAATGCTGATACGAGCCAACCGTTTAAGGTGGAATCGACTTACTATTGGTGGTATGACAATACCGGAAGACGCATAACTGGTGATGATAAGAAAAAGATTATAGGTTGTGGCAGTGGTTTTTCAATGCCATTAAAATTGATAATTGAAACAAAACTAAAAGCCTATTCGGAGTATGGGATCCCAAAAGAAAGTAAATCTGTTACATTAGCCAAAACGTATCAAATAGCGGCTAGAACACAAATTTGCTATGCAAAACCGAATGGCATTATTGGCCATCCTAAAGAGCAATGGCTTAGTTATAATAGTGATGGTAGCTCAGAAGAGTGGAATGATAAGAATCGTACAAAGCGTCATTCTATTCATGGCGGTGGTTTTACCAGTGATTATGTACCAGATTATGGTTTTAAAGCTAAACCTACAATTTCGCCAAAAACATTCCCAACTACAGGCTTTCCTGGCGCTAAATTCCAATTAGTGATGACGGGTTCACAGAGCGATTATCGCTATCAAATACTTAATAATTCTGGCGAAAGGGTTTTGATTGACGATAATGGAATGGTTTTATTAAAAAATAAGCCAACAGGAAATATTACTATACGCGTAACCCTGAAAAGAGATTCAACTGTTTATCATGATTATACTTTTAACCCAACATCTGTTTGGTTGCTTCCTCAAGCGGATGATTATATGAGTTGGGAAGCAGCAAAGAAACGATGTGGTGGAGTACAAAATATTCCTTCTTTGTCAATGTTTACTAATTCCCCACAAAATAATATTGCTTTAAATACTGATTGGCGATTTATCTCAAATACATTTACTAGAGCAATAGGGGGGGGAGTGTTTGCAGAATGGGGGTATACTGATAAAATCAGTTATCCTGATTCTCAATGGGGAAGCTTTATACATGCTAAAGATGGTAAGGCATATTATTGGTCATCGAATATTCATGCTACTAACGCTAGTATGTTTGTTGGTGATGCTCGAGCCGGAAATGTAAATGCTTACGATATGCAATATAATCATCTGGTTGCGTGCAGGGGATAATCAATGAATCAATCGATTATTTAGAGTGGTAATGGTATTGTATTTAGTGAATGGGGATATACACTTCATCAGGCTTATCCAGATTCTAATTGGTCTAATAGAGAAAATGATCGATATTGATAGATATTGGATTTGGTTAAACTATTTTAAAAAAGCCCCTATCTTTCATCATTTTGATGTTGATGCAGGCACTGGTTTAATTGATACTGATTGTGAGGATGGTTATAGATGCCCAGATTTTTTAGTTTGCCAGTAATTGCAAAGTATTATTGGTTAAATTCGTTGATTAAAACTATTATTGGGTAATGATTAATACCTATAATAAATTGAATCTACTTAAGAGAATGTCAAGTTGAGTTGTTATTTTGTAAATGTGTATTTTTATGCATTTATCGCAAATCAACCTATATTTTGACACTAGTCCGTGTTGGAGCGCTAATTAAAATTAGCGCTTTATTATGTTAATATAAATTAATGTGTTGTTATATATTCTTTGACACTTAATTTGCTAAGCGAGTGCCAGTAAAAATTAGTGTGGCCATTTAGATCTATCAGCTTGTTAGCGGTTTTCGTCTGTTAGGTTCTGATAACTTTTTTCACAATGCTAAGGTATAAAGAGCATCAAGAACAAGGCTGCCTAATTCTCAGCTAACACTCAGTACATAATAATGGATTTATTTAACTAATTAACAAAGTGGTAATTATTCAGTAGCAGAAGATCTTGCTTTTATAGAGGGTTGAAAACAAAGCTTAACAGAGAGAAGTGTATAATTACTTATTTTAGCTTTTAGCGCATACATAAAAAATGATTAGTGATATAAGGAGCCATATTTTAGTTGATAATCTATTTTTTATGCTGGTAACCTAGTTGTTTTTTCATGATTAATAATATTCTCCCACAATTGTAGGAGAATATTTGATGTTAAATTATTTAAGTTCTAACTCATTCATTGCAGCAATACTAAACCCACCATCAACATGGATGACTTCGCCAGTAATGCCAGATGCTAGATTTGAGCATAAAAACGCAGCCGAATTGCCCACATCTTCGGTAGTAACTGTGCGGCGAATTGGCGTGACTGATTCGCAATGAGATAACATTTTCTTGAAGTCTTTAATGCCAGATGCTGCAAGCGTACGAATTGGTCCTGCTGAAATGGCATTAACACGCACACCTTCTGGTCCCATGGCATTTGCCATATAACGAACATTGGCTTCTAATGATGCCTTAGCAAGGCCCATTACGTTATAGTTAGGAATCGCACGTTCAGCACCTAGATAAGAAAGAGTTACTAAAGCTGAATTTGGATTTAACATCGATCGGCATGCTTTTGCCATCGCAACAAAACTATAAGAGCTGATGTCATGTGCAATAGCAAACCCTTCACGAGTTACTGCGTTAACATAATCGCCATCTAATTGATCGCCAGGTGCAAAAGCAATAGCATGGACAAATCCGTCAAATTTATCCCAAGTTTTTGCAAGTTCTGCAAATAGTTCAGTGATGCTATCATCGTGAGCGACATCGCAAGGTAAAACGATTTTAGAACCAAAATCAGCAGCGAATTCTTCAACACGTGTTTTTAATTTATCATTTTGATAAGTAAAAGCTAATTCAGCTCCTTCACGATGCATCGCTTGTGCAATACCATAAGCAATAGAACGATTACTTGCAACACCAGTAACCAGTATGCGCTTACCTGCTAAAAATCCCATAAATTATTCCTCTAATGTTTCTACTTTAATAGATTAGGATAGTGACGATTATATGTTGATAACGGCAATTGCGCCACAATAAATTTATGTTTCGCAACTTGTTGTTATTTTATCTTGTGTTACTGTGAGTTGTTTATGTGCTTAGCCATTGACTATAATAGCTAACTATTAATTTGTTTTAAGGATGATGCAATTTGAAAAACTTAGTTAATTATAAAATGTTGCCAATTTGGGATGCGCAAAACTTACCGCCATCATTTAGCGAAAAGCACAATACCCAAGCGGGCACTTGGGCAAAATTACATATTATTGCTGGTAGTTTGGATTTTGAAATGCTAACTGAGCAAGGAGAGGTCATAAGTCGACATCACTATGATATTGAGCATCAACCACCATTTGTATTGCCTCAGCAGTGGCACCGTATTGCCAAGGTGTCAAATGACCTACAATGCCAACTCGCTTTTTATTGTCAACCCGAGGATTACACGCATAAAAAGTACCAAATGACTAAGACGCATTCTGAAGTCGTGTCAGCGTGTCAATTTATTCCTAGGGGGCGGGTGTTAGATCTTGGCTGTGGATCTGGTCGTAATTCGCTTTATCTTCAGCGGTTAGGCTTTGATGTAGAGGCGGTAGATAAATCTCAATCAAGTATTGAGAATCTACAACAAATTATTACAAACGAAAATTTGCCACGTATAAATGCTACGATTTATGATATTAACCAAGCAAACTTAAAAGGTGAATATGATCTAATTATCTCAACTGTTGTGATGATGTTTTTACAACCCGATAAAATCCCAGATATTATTCATAATATGCAACAAGTTACCCAATATGGCGGTTATAATTTAATTGTTTGCGCAATGTCAACGGATGATTACCCATGTTCTATCGGATTTTCATTCACATTTAAAAAACAAGAATTATTAAATTATTATCAAGATTGGGAGATCATAAAATATAATGAAGATATTGGCCAATTGCATAAAACAGATATTCATGGTAACCGAATAAAATTAAGGTTTGCTACACTTTTGGCGAGAAAACGATAAATATTACAGGATGAAATCCTGTAATATTAGCGCTTAGATTGTGAGCCTATGTATTGTTAACCCATACTTAGTTGTTCACCAACAACAAACCATGTTTTACGAGAATTTAATAAATCTTGCGCTGACATCGGCTTTTTACCTGCAGGTTGTAGAAGTGTTATATTCAATGCATTTTGGCTAGTTGCAATACAAATACCATTTTTATCTGCTTTTAAAATAGTGCCTGCGGGTTGTTCTGTGTCAATTTCAACAACAGCGGCTTGCCATACCTTAATCGGCTCACCATTAATGTCAAAATAGCTAACTGGCCATGGGTTAAAAGCGCGAATACAACGCTCAAGTTGCTTAGCAGGTAAACTCCAATCAAGTTTTGCCTCCTGTTTTGAAAGTTTTTCGGCATAGGTTGCTTGTGATGAATCTTGCCTTTCTGGTTGGATTCTTCCTTCGCCGATTAAGGTTAATGTATCAAGTAGCGCTTGTGGTCCTAATTGGGCTAGTTTTTCATACAGTGATGCGCTGGTGTCGGTATGCTCAATTGGGCAAGAAAGTTTATATAACATATCACCCGTATCAAGCCCTGCGTCCATCTGCATGATAGTAACACCTGTAACTTGATCGCCAGCCCAGCAAGCACGTTGAATAGGTGCTGCACCACGCCAACGTGGAAGTAATGAACCATGCACATTCAAACAGCCTAATTTAGGTATATCAAGTACAGATTGTGGTAAAATCAGCCCGTAAGCAACAACAATCATAATATCAGCATTTAATTTTTCAATAATTTTTTGATTTTCTTCATTTTTAAGCGTTACTGGTTGATAAACTGCAATATCATGCTCAACAGCCAATTGCTTAACAGGACTTGCTGTTAACTTATTACCACGACCAGCAGGTCGATCGGGTTGAGTAAAAACAGCAATCACATTATGATGAGACTCAATTAGCGCTTTTAGATGGGTCGCGGCAAAACCAGGCGTGCCAGCAAAAATAATATTTAATGGTTTAGTTATATGTGGCATTAATATTATATCCATGATTAAAAGATAATAGGAATTATACCCCAAATTTTAGCAAGAATCTTTAATCAGCAAGGAGTGATATTTATTTGTGTGCTTTCGGGCGTGTTAAGCTTGCTCCGTTGGTGGTAGTTAAAAATGGGGATATTTGGCGCTTAAAAATCATTCAGAAAAACCATTGATTTTATTGAAGTTTTTATTTTGATTTTTTTATGAAAAAATAACCGTTTTTTCCCCTAAAGGCTAATACCGTGCTTATACGGTGTCAGAATGTGCTACCGACGGTATGAGGTTAGCACGCCAAACAAGGATGTTTAGCGATGCTATTTTATTGGGAATAATTTTGTTATAAACAAATTAATAAACAATTATTTAGTTTTAAAATGGCAAGAATATTGGCACTAGTGCAATATCAACTGCCATCACCAAAAACGTTAATGGCACGCCAATTTTGACAAAATCTCCAAAGCTATAGCCACCAGGTGCTACTACCATGGTTTTAATTGGTGAAGACACTGGCGTAATAAATGACGCTGATGTGGCAATGGCTACCGTCATAGCAAATGGGTACGGCGAATAGCCAAATTTTAATGCTAAATCAATAGCAATTGGTGCAATTAAAATGGCTGTTGCGGTATTGGATATAAATAAGCCAATTGTTGAGCATAATAAAAAAATAAATGTTAGTACCATATAGGGACCAAAATGGCGCAGGTGGATTTCGAGCCATGCGGATATAAGTGATATCCCTCCTGTTTTATTGAGAGCTAGTGCAAAGGGCATCATACCAATGATTAAAATTAATGTTGGCCAGTGGATTGATCGGTAAGCGCTGGCCATGTCAATGCACCGTGTTGCACCCATTAATAAGCAGGCAATGAGTGCAGCTACGACATTTGGTACAATACCTGTAACCATGAATAGAATCATTATGGCTAAATTAATTAATGCTGCATATGCCTGTGAACTTGCTGGTGCGACATCATCAATATCTGATGGGTAATCTAATACAACAAAATCGCTTGTTCGTGTTTGTAGTTTTTGGATCGATCCCCAGTCACCACACACTAATAATGTATCGCTCATTTCTAGGCGCTCTTGGAATAAGTTGTTGGTTTCAACAGGGGCATGATTGCGCCAGATGCCAATGACAGTTAGGAAATATTTTCCCCTAAAATTAATTTCATTGAGTGTTTTACCACATAATGTTGATTCTGGTAATAGTGCAACTTCAGCCATGCCGACTTCTTTAACTTGTTCTGAAAAATATTCGCCACGTAATACTTTCGGTTCAAGGTGATTGGTGGTTAAAAAAGTGCGGTAGTCGGCTTCAGAATGCGACATGTCAAGTAATAGAATGTCATTTTCACGAAATTCAGTTGATCCATTAACGGGGATTAGTACTTTTTGGAATTTTCGCCAGCGCTCAATACCAATCACATTTACGCCGTGTTCACTACGTAGATGTAAACCATCGATAGTGCGCCCCACAAAAGGTGAGCCAGCAAGTATCTGTGCTCGGTGTGCACGACCAATTAATTTATAGTCTCGAATTAAATCGGTTATTTTTCGCCTTTGTGGCTGGGTATTGGTGGGGGAGGCTTGTTCCGCTGAAAGTAACCAATTTCGAGTTAATACACAGTAAATGATCCCAACTGCTAAAACACCTAAACCAATTGGTGTAATTGAAAAAAAACCAAATTCAGTTAATTTAAAGTGGCTCAGTTCACTGTTGACAACTAGGTTGGGGGCTGTGGCCACTAAAGTCATCATGCCACTAATTAAAGCAGCAATACAAAGTGGCATCATTAATTTTTTTACATGAATGCCAGTGTGATTAGCAATGCTGATAGCAACAGGGATGAAAATAGCAACAACGCCTGTTGAGCTCATTACTGAGCCGAGCAAGGCAACGCCTAACATGATATAGATAATAATACGGATATCGTTTTTGCCTGCTATTTTAAGAATATACTCGCTCATTTTGTATGAGATACCTGTTCTTACAAGGCTTTCTCCAATTATAAATAATAATGCAATTAGGATTATGTTGGGATCACTAAAGCCTGCTAATGCTTCTGATGGCGTGAGTACGCCAGTGATGGTAATGGCTGTAATTGTCAGTAATGCAATAATGTCCATTCTTAATTTGCTCAATGAGAATAGCATAATTGCAATAAACAATAATAAGCAGACAGTAATCAGTGGCGAATATTGGGAAAAAGAGCTCGGTAAAAAGGCTGTAATCGATGACATTAAATTATGTCCAGATGGCGATTGTTCCACGGAATATCACTCTATTGTTTCGAGAAGATTTTCGACATAATACCTTGGTTTATTGCAATAGGGAATATCTTCACACAAAGTTTGTTATGCAATAAGCAGATAAGCGTTCTGTTCATTGCTTGTTTTTTAGCATTTATTGCTGTTTATTTTAAAGGCTATTCGCGTTATTTCAAAGTGGGTGTAATTTATACGGATGAGGTAAGTCATTGAGCGAGCTTTTGAGGAGAGAGTATGTCATCAAAAAAAACAGTAGCACAAATTATAGTTGATATTTTAGCTGAGGCGGGTGTTAAACATTGCTATGGTATTGTGGCCGATACGTTAAATCACATCACCTCAGCCATTAAAAAAAGCGATATTCAGTGGGTGCATGTTCGTCATGAAGAAGTTGGTGCTTTTGCTGCAGGAGCTGAAGCTTATTTGACCGATCAAATCACAGCTTGTGCTGGCTCTTGTGGGCCAGGCAGTTTGCATTTTATTAATGGTATTTATGAAGCACAACGCAATCGAGTTCCTGTTATTTTGTTAGCAAGCCAGCTTGTTACTTCACAGCAAGGAACAGATTTCCCACAAGAAGTTGATTTTGAAACGTTATATAAAAATTGTTCTGTATTTTGTCGGCAAATCAATGATCCTACTCAAGTAAGAGAAATCACTACAGCAGCCATTCAAACAGCAGTTAACCAACGAGGCGTAGCCGTTTTAGTTATTCCGTATAATGTGAGTTTAGAGAAAGTGGAGGATAATAGCCACCGTAAAATTTATCATCCTCACCCTATTATTCGTCCATCTGATCAAGAACTTAGCAAAATTGCCAGTATGTTAAATAAAAATAATAAAGTGACTATTTTTGCAGGTCAAGGTGTCTATGAAGCTCATGATGAGCTCATTGCTTTAGCCCATAAATTAAAATCGCCTATTGTACATACTTCGAGAGCTAAAGATTTTGTTGAATATGATAACCCTTACAATGTTGGCATGACAGGAATGTTTGGCGTTGAGTCAGGAACCACCGCAATAAAAGAGTGTGATGTACTTTTAATGTTAGGTGCTGATTTTGCATGGTCACAATTCTACCCAGATAAGGCTGCTATTATTCAAGTTGATATTGATGCAACTCACCTTGGACGGCGGCATCCTGTTGATATCGGTGTAGTTGGGAGTTGTAAACCGACTTTGGCAACACTGCTACCTTTAGTTGATGAGAAACAAGATGATGAGTTTTTAGGGTTATGCCAAAAATTGTACACCAAATCAATGAAAAAATTGAATCAAAAAACGATTCCTTCTCGCTCAACCATTCATCCTCAATATTTAACTGAACTTATTGATAAATATGCAACTGATGATGCTGTACTTTGTGCTGATGTCGGTTCGGCAATGGTTTGGGCTTGTCGCCATTTTAATACCAATGGCAAAAGACGCACCGTAATCAGTTTAAAACATGGCACAATGGCTAATGCGATGCCACAAGCTTTAGGAGTACAAAAAGCATTTCCAAATCGGCAAGTGATCTCCTTGTCAGGCGATGGCGGTATAAGTATGTTGCTAGGAGATTTATTAACCACAATTCAAGAACAGTTGCCTATAAAAATTATTGTACTAAATAATAGCTCGCTTAACTTTGTTGAATTAGAGCAAAAATCGGAAGGGTTAGTTGATCACTATACTGACTTACAAAATCCTGATTTTGCAAAACTTGCTGATTCAATTGGTCTTTTTTCTATCAGGGTGGATGATTCTGATTTACTTGAATCTGCTGTGCAATCATTTTTAGCTCACCCTGGTCCAGCGTTATTAGATGTTAAAACCAGTGCTAATGAACTTGTTATGCCCCCTGAAATCCACGCATCGCAAGTAATGGGAATGGCACTTTATGGTGTCAAAGCCTCATTACATGGAAAAATGGGGGAAGTGGTAAATTTATTGGTAGATAATTTTATAAAGAAATAATTTATTTATACCGATAAATTTATTTATAAAGAAGTTTCAGCTAATATCTAATTTTTAGTCTATTTTCTTAAGATTTCTGCCACTGTATGTGGCAGATTAAGCGTATTAAAAGCTAACCGCACCTTCTTCTGCGGTAGTTAAATTTTCTCTGATAATGGTAAATAGCTCTCTTCCATAACCAAGATGCGAATCGGTTAATTCGAAAGGGTAAGGTGTACGTTTAGCTAATTCTGCTTCGTCAACTAATAGGGTTATTTCACCTGTTTGCCCATTTACACGGATCATGTCGCCATTTTGTACTTTACTAAGTAAACCGCCATCATAAGCTTCAGGGATAACATGGATCGCTGCTGGAACCTTTCCTGATGCGCCCGATAATCGACCGTCAGTTAATAATGCAACTTTGTAACCTTTATCTTGTAGCACACCTAGCGGTGTTATCAATTTGTGTAATTCTGGCATACCAATGGCTTTGGGTCCTTGATAACGCACAACAACCACGCAGTCTTTATCTAACTTACCGGCCTTATATTCAGCATCTAAATCATATTGGTTATTAAAAATGACTGCAGGTGCTTCAATAATTTGGTGTTCAGACGCAACTGCCGATGTTTTCATTATTGCACGGCCAAGATTGCCAGACATCACTTTTAATCCGCCATGTGAATTAAACGGTTTTTGGATTGAGGCAATCACGCTATCATCTAATGATTTTGTTGGGCCATCGCGAAAGATGAGTTTACCATTTTCTAAAATAGGCTCTTGGGTATAACGGCTAAGTCCATGCCCTACCACGGTTTGTACATCTTCGTGTAATAAACCTCCTGCCAATAATTCTCTAACCAATAAAGATGTGCCTCCAGCAGCTTGAAAATAGTTGATATCAGCAGGTCCATTTGGGTAAACTCGACAAATTAAGGGTACTACGGTGGACAGGTCTGAAATATCATCCCAGTTAATGATAATTCCCGCAGCTTTAGCCATGGCTACAATGTGCATAGTTAAATTGGTTGATCCCCCAGTGGCAAGTAATGCCACTAAGCCATTAATGATGACTTTTTCATCAACCATTTTACCAACGGGCATATAATTACCCGATTGGCTAGTTAGGCGAGTGATCTGTTTAGCAGCAGCATTAGTTAATTCAAAACGTAATGCTGTTTCAGGATGAACAAATGCCGCGCCAGGTAAATGTAACCCCATTAATTCCATTACCATTTGGTTGCTATTGGCTGTACCATAAAAGGTGCAAGTGCCACTAGTATGGTAAGAAGCTGATTCAGACTCAAGCAAATCTTCACGCGAGGCTTTACCTTCCGAATAAAGTTGGCGGATACGCACTTTTTCTTTATTTGATAGCCCTGATGGCATTGGTCCAGCAGGAACAAAAATGGCAGGTAAATGCCCAAAAGTTAATGCACCAACCAATAAGCCAGGCACGATTTTATCGCAAATGCCAAGGTATAGTGCGCCATCAAACATATTATGTGAAAGCCCAATTGCTACCGACATGGCTATGACATCACGACTCATTAATGATAATTCCATTCCAGGTTCGCCTTGAGTTACCCCGTCGCACATAGCCGGCACACCACCAGCCATTTGGCCAACAGCGCCAACTTCGTGAAGTGCTTTGCGGATTTGTTCAGGATAGCATTCGTAAGGCTTGTGCGCTGAAAGCATATCATTGTAGGAATTAATAATGCCAATATTACTTTTTAAGATGTTTTTTAGATCGTTTTTATCATTAATACAACAAGCCGCAAAACCATGGGCTAAATTACTGCATGGCAAACTAGAGCGGGTGACTTTTTTACTCATCGCGTGTTCTATTTTTTGTAAATAAGCTTGGCGAGTCGCTTTAGAACGCTCAATAATACGTTGAGTTACAGCTTGAATGATGCGATTCACATTAACCTCTTAAATTATCATTGTTATCTTTTCAATTTTATTTATATTATTCACAGTTACATATTGAACGTATGACTTGCTCTGTATCATTGACAACATCAGTTAATGGTTGCTCAATGTTAACCGTATAGACATTTTTTTCATGAATCGTTGGCTCTTCTAGCGTGTCAAATTGTGATTGTAGCATTTCGCTTTTTTGGTAATGGCCTTTACGTTTAGCTAATCGCTTAGCAATGACGTCATAGCTTCCTTTTAGATAAATAAAGTGAATGTTTTTATTTTCACCACGAATAATATCTCGGTATTTTCGTTTTAACGCTGAGCAGATAATAATTGAAACATCATTAACATTGCACATTGCAAATGCGACATTGCTAATTAGGTTAAGCCAAGGCATTCGATCTTCATCGTTTAATGGTGTGCCATTCCGCATTTTTAAAATATTGGCTTTAGGGTGCAAAAAATCGCCATCTAAAAAAGACGCATCAAGGTTATAAGCTACTTGCTTGGCAACCGCTGATTTACCACAACCTGACACACCCATTAATACAAAAATTGGTTTATCTTGTGTTGTCATAGTAAACTCTTCCACCTATTTTGTTACTGGTAACATGTTACAAATTAAGATTTTTTTTGCAATTTAAAAAAGTTTATTTTGTGATCTGGATCAAGTTTTTCTTTTGATTTTTAAATAGATAGAACTTTTGTTGTTTCAGATACTATCAAATAATATGTACGACAATCTAGGATTGATTGTTTAGCGGTAGCAATTGGTTTTTCTACTTATGAGGTATATAAAAGCCCAGCAAATGGGATTCTGATTGTTTAGTCAAAATTAAAAGAAACTTTTTGTAAAAAATATTCAGGATACTATACCATTTTAACAGTGGAGATAATGTATTACATCAACTTCAAATTAACAACTTATAGCGAGCAAGGAAAGTAATTGCAGAATGGCTAACCATTTTATTACATCCTAAAGTTGTTGTGCTTATTTAGACTTGAGATACACCAGTAACTCCTCTTTTTATACTTAACCATCTATTTGTCTGAATCTTTTTGGTAAAATCAATGTTTTAAATAGCCACGCCGTTCACTTTCTTTTATAATGTTGTTCTATTTTTACCTATGTTTAGCTTAAAAAGAGTAATTAGCATGAAAATTTTAGCTGGTTCTTCTGCTTTATCTGCATTTCGTATAAGTAAAATCCTATCTGTTTGCCGTGAAAAATCCATCCCCGTTATTAATATTGACGCGCAATATATTCATTTTATTGATCTGTTTAAAGATTTAACGAGTGATGACCAGTTGACGCTTGATAAGTTATTGCAATATGGCCCTAAATCAACGCAAGTAAATGGTGAGCATAAAACCCAAAGACAACTCTTTTTAGTGGCGCCTCGTGCCGGAACGATTTCACCTTGGTCATCAAAAGCAACCGATATCGCGCATAATTGTGGGTTAACGCAGGTTCATCGAATTGAGCGGGGTATTGCGTATTATGTTGAAATGAGTAGCCCTTTTACTCAAGTACAGCAAGTCGCTTTTGAAAGCTTGATTCATGATCGCATGATGGAAACGGTATTTACGGATTTTGCTCAAGCAGAAAAATTATTTAAAGCCGATAAACCAGCACCAGTAACGGTAATTGATTTATTAGGACAAGGTCACCAAGCATTAAACGAAGCAAATCTTAAATTAGGATTAGCATTAGCCCCTGATGAAATTGATTATTTGGTTGAGAATTTCCAAAAATTAAACCGTAATCCAACGGATATTGAACTTTATATGTTTGCTCAAGCAAACTCTGAACATTGTCGTCATAAGATTTTTAATGCTGACTGGATTATTGATGGTGTGAAGCAACCCAAATCATTGTTTAAGATGATAAAGAATACTTTTGAACATACGCCAGATTATGTGTCATCCGCTTATAAAGATAATGCTGCGGTTATGGACGGATCTAAAGTCGGGCGTTTTTTTGCTGATAATGACAATAAAACTTATCGATATCATCAAGAATTTGCTGATATTTTAATGAAAGTTGAAACGCATAATCACCCAACAGCCATATCTCCTTGGCCAGGAGCTGCAACGGGAAGTGGTGGCGAAATTCGTGATGAAGGAGCAACGGGAAGAGGTGCTAAACCCAAAGCAGGATTAGTCGGATTTTCCGTTTCTAACTTACGCATTCCTCATTTTGAACAACCTTGGGAACAAGATTTTGGTAAGCCTGATCGTATTGTTAGCGCGCTTGATATTATGATGGAAGGTCCGCTTGGCGGTGCTGCTTTCAATAATGAATTTGGGCGACCAGCTCTATTAGGGTATTTTCGTACCTATGAAGAAAAGGTTAATAGCCATAATGGTGAAGAGCTTCGCGGTTATCATAAGCCTATTATGCTAGCAGGCGGTATTGGTAATATTCGCCATGAACATATTCAAAAAGGTGAGTTTCCTGCAGGCTCTAAATTGATTGTTTTAGGTGGCCCAGCTATGAATATTGGGCTTGGTGGTGGCGCAGCTTCATCAATGACATCTGGTCAGTCGGATGCGGATCTTGATTTTGCTTCTGTTCAGCGAGATAACCCAGAAATGGAACGTCGTTGTCAGGAAGTTATCGATCGTTGTTGGCAACTTGGTGAAGATAACCCTATCTTATTTATTCATGATGTGGGCGCAGGTGGTTTATCTAATGCGATGCCCGAACTGGTTAGTGATGGTGGCTGTGGGGGGCAATTTGAACTCCGCAAAATACTTAGCGATGAACCCAGCATGTCACCGCTAGAAATTTGGTGTAATGAATCACAAGAACGTTATGTTCTTGCTATTCATCCCGATAAATTAGCGCTGTTTGATGAACTCTGTCAGCGTGAACGAGCACCTTATGCCGTTATTGGTGAGGCAACCGTCAATAAAGCTGTGATTTTACATGACGAACATTTTAATAATAACCCGATAGCTTTGCCGTTAGATGTTTTATTGGGAAAAACACCAAAAATGTTACGAGAGGTGAAATCTAGTCAAGCCGAAGGCGATCGTTTTTCCACATCGGATATTAATTTATATGATGCCGTAAAGCGTGTGCTACATTTGCCCGTTGTAGCGGAAAAAACATTTTTAATTACGATTGGTGACCGTTCTGTAAGCGGTATGGTTGCTCGAGATCAAATGGTTGGACCTTGGCAAGTACCCGTGGCCGATTGTGCTGTTACAACAGCAAGCTTTGATAGCTATTATGGTGAAGCCATGTCAATGGGTGAGCGAGCGCCAGTAGCCTTACTTAATTATGCCGCATCAGCACGTTTAGCTGTTGGTGAGGCAATTACCAATATTGCGGCGACCAACATTGGTGATATTAAGCGTATTAAGCTTTCGGCTAACTGGATGGCAGCAGCTGGGCACCCAGGCGAAGATGCTGGTCTTTACCAAGCAGTTAAAGCTATTGGTGAAGAGTTATGTCCTGCATTAGGCTTAGCCATTCCAGTTGGTAAAGATTCCATGTCAATGAAAACCACATGGCAACAAGATGGTGAGCAAAAAACGGTAACTTCACCGTTGTCGTTAGTGATTTCTGCATTTGCTCGCGTGGAAGATGTGCGCAAAACCGTCACACCACAACTTGATACAGATGAGGATAATTTATTATTATTTGTCGATTTATCAAAAGGTCATCAAGCATTAGGTGCAACCGCATTAGCACAAGTTTATCGTCACCTAGGGCAAAGAACGGCTGATGTTCATGATGCCAAAGAATTAGCTTCTTTTTATCAAGCTATCCAAGCGTTAATAGCTCAAAAATCTTTACTTGCTTACCATGATCGTTCCGATGGTGGTTTATTGGTTACTTTGGCAGAAATGGCATTTGCTGGGCATTGTGGTATTGATGTTGATATTCATTCCCTTGGTAGTGATGTGATTGCTTCTTTATTTAATGAGGAGCTAGGCGCAGTTATTCAAATTCGTGGTAGTGATTTAGATGAAGTCATGAATTGCTTTAAGCAGTTTGGGCTTTCTCATGCTATTCATCAGTTAGGATCTGCTAAAGCTGGTCAGCAATTCATTGTGCGTAATAATACCTTGGTGGTATACAGCGAATCACGTTCAACTTTAAGAACATGGTGGGCAGAAACGACATGGCAGATGCAACGCTTACGAGATAATCCTGAATGTGCAGATCAAGAACATCAAGCTAAACAGAATGAAGACGATCCGGGCTTGAATGTAAAGCTTACCTTTGATCCAATGCAAGATATTGCCGCGCCTTATATAGCCAAAGGGAGCAAACCGAAAGTAGCAATCTTACGTGAGCAAGGTGTTAATTCTCATGTTGAAATGGCTGCTGCATTTGATAGGGCTGGCTTTGAAGCAGTCGATGTGCATATGACAGATTTACTTTCAGGTCGCATTACACTTAGCCAATTTAATACACTGGTGGCTTGTGGTGGTTTTTCTTATGGCGATGTTTTAGGAGCTGGTGAAGGCTGGGCTAAATCAATTTTATTTAACGAAAAAGTACGTGATGAATTTGAGCGATTCTTCCATCGTCAAGATACTTTATCACTAGGGGTTTGTAACGGTTGTCAGATGATGTCGAATTTAAAGGATTTGATTCCGGGCGCCGATTTGTGGCCTCGTTTTGTACGCAATTTATCCGAGCGTTTTGAAGCACGCTTTAGTTTAGTGCAAATTCAACCTAGCCCTTCATTATTCTTTACTGATATGGATGACTCACATATGCCAATTGCGGTTTCACACGGGGAAGGGCGTGTTGAGGTCTGCGATGATACTCATCTTCACAAATTAGAAGCCTCTGGATTAATTGCAGTACGCTATATTGACCATTTTGGCAAAGTAACTCAACAATATCCAGCCAATCCAAATGGTTCGCCAAATGGTATTACCGCAGTAACATCCAAAGATGGACGTGTAACCATTATGATGCCACATCCAGAGCGAGTATTTAGGGCTGTGACCAATTCATGGCATCCTGATAACTGGGGCGAAGATAGTCCTTGGATGCGAATGTTCCGTAATGTGCGTAAGCAACTCGGGTAAGTTCAGTTCACACTAAAAACAAAATCGCCGATGATAACATCGGCGATTTTTTATGATTGTTGTTTACAAAGGTTAAGCTTGTGCTGATTGGTTTTGTCTTTGAGTTAATGACTTAGCTAACCGGTTATTCATTTTTTGTAATAATTGTTCAGTTGTTTCCCAACTAATACAAGCATCAGTAACAGACACACCATATTTCAAGTTTTCTTGTGGTTGCTCTGATGGTTGATTCCCTTCAAATAAATTACTTTCAATCATCACACCAATAATGGAATTATTACCTTTTTCGATTTGATCAATAATAGTATCAGCAACAATCGGTTGGTTACGATAATCTTTATTAGAATTGGCATGGCTACAGTCAATCATTAAATTAGGTAATAAACCTGCCTTTTGCATTTGTGTTTCACACACTGCCACATTTTCAGCATCAAAATTAGGTGTTTTACCGCCACGTAAAATAACATGGCCATGCGGATTACCCATAGTTTGTAATATTGTAACCTGTCCTTGTTGATTAATACCAACAAAGCGGTGCGCCATAGATGCGGATTTCATTGCATTAATTGCCACATCTAAGCTACCATCGGTTCCATTTTTAAAACCAACCGGCATGGATAGCCCTGAAGCCATTTCTCGATGCGTTTGGGATTCGGTTGTTCTTGCGCCGATTGCTGACCAACTAATTAAATCACCAATATATTGTGGAGTATTAGGATCTAACGCTTCGGTTGCAATCGGTAAACCAATTTTAGTGATATCCAGTAGTAATTTACGTGCTTTTTTTAGTCCATGCTCAATATCAAATGAACTATCCATATGAGGATCGTTAATCATACCTTTCCAACCAACGGTTGTTCTAGGTTTTTCAAAATAGACACGCATGACGATAAATAAATTATCTTTCACTTCGTCCGATAGTTTTTTTAATTTATGTGCATATTCAAGTGCTGCCGCAGTATCATGAATAGAGCAAGGACCACATACGATAAGCAATCGATGATCTCGACGTTCTAAAATATCAACGATAGTTTGTCTTGATAAGGCAATTTGGTTTTCTAGATTGTGGGATAACGGGTAAAGCTGTTTTATTTCTTCAGGTGTGATTAACATGTGTTCATCTTTAATTCGGACATTATTTAGCGTATCTTTTAACATTTTGCTTTCCTTGTTAAAACCATTCAAATATTTTATATGTAAAATATTAATTACATAGACGGCTAGTATGTAAACACAAAATTACATAATAGTAAATAAAATTCTTATTGTTTGGTTAGAATAAAGGAAATTTATTGTGGTTATATTATGTAAGGCAAAATAAAAAATAGTTTATATGAAATCAATCAAATAAAAATAAGCATGATTGTAAATTTAAATTTACAGTTGATAGAGTTGTTCATTTTTGTCTATCTAATTTTTTCAACGAATAGTTTATTATCGCTATTTAGCATTACATAGGGTAGTGATAATCATGTATTGTATGTAACAACCTGTTAGTAATATTAAAGCCTGTTCATCAACATAACTAAATAATTGCTTATTTAGTTGTGTAAAGCAGTTTCAGGTAATGACTATGTTTCAGTAAAAGATTGATGCGAATTTAATTAATCAGTATAAGGCCTAGGTGCTCGAAATAGAATCTAAAACTAGGTTTTTATCAATTCCATCGATTACTTCAGCATGGCCAATCTTAGTTGGTATAACTAGCCTTAACTGTCCCGATATCACTTTTTTATCGCGCATCATATGTGGAAGGTAAGATTCAATAGACATTTGTGATGGTCTTACGACAGGAAGTTTTGCTCTTATTAAAAGGTTTTTAATGCGAGCTATTTCAGCATCTGTTAATTTACCTAATCTTTTGGCTGTTTGAGCTGCCATTAACATGCCAACACTGACTGCTTCACCATGTAGCCAGTTTCCATACCCTAGTTCTGCTTCAATAGCGTGACCATATGTGTGACCAAGGTTTAACAGTGCGCGCATACCTTGTTCTGTCTCGTCGGCAGCGACCACTTGCGCTTTAAGTTCGCAACAACGATAAATACAGTAACTTGTAGCATCAATATCTAAGTTTAGCACATCATCGATATGGGTTTCTAACCAAGCAAAAAATTGAGCATCTAAAATAATACCGTATTTAATCACCTCAGCCAGCCCTGCGGAAAGCTCTCGTTGAGGCAATGTTTTTAAACAATTAATATCAATGACGACAGATTGTGGTTGATAAAATGCGCCTATCATATTTTTACCCAGTGGGTGGTTAATGGCTGTTTTGCCCCCAACCGATGAATCAACCTGTGATAGTAAGGTGGTTGGTACTTGGATAAACTTAATGCCTCGTTGGTAAGCAGAGGCAGCAAAGCCAGTAACATCACCAATGACACCTCCGCCTAGTGCAATAACAATACTGCTACGAGTGTGATTATTGGCTAGCAACGCTGTTAAAATCGTATTCCAAGTTTCCATGGTTTTATATTTTTCACCATCAGGCACAATCACTGAACTGGTCTTTACACCATGTTTTTCAAGCATGTTAATTAATGTTTGTAAATAAAGTGGGGCTATTGTTTCGTTGGTCGCAATAAGTACGCGTTGGCCAGTCTGAAGTTTAAAATGCTCAAATTCATTAAGTAGATTTTCACCAATAGTAATAGGGTAACTGCGTTTAGTTAATGCTACATTTAGAATTTTTTGCATAATAATATCCAGAAAAATGAAAGCCAATTTATTGTTGCATGTTAGCGATAAAAATGTGGCAGCGCAACTTAGAATCATTTAAACTTATCAACAATTTTGATTTGTGGTATTTAATTTTGTATGTCTTTATCTATTGTTTTAGCGCAAAAAAATTGGCGTGTGGGTGATATAGAGGGAAACACCCAACAGATTATTGAATTAATAAACAGCCATTCATCTGATGATTTGATCATCTTTTCAGAACTTGCTCTCTGTGGCTACCCACCCGAAGATTTAATGTTTCGTTCTGATTTTAAAGATCGTTGCCGAAAAGCATTATCACTAATTCAACAAGCGAGCACACAGTGTGCGGTTGTTGTTGGTCATCCTCATTGGCAAGATCAACATATTTATAACGCCCTTTCGTTTTTTTACGAGGGAAAATTGTTAGTCCGTTATCACAAACAACGACTACCTAATTATGATGTGTTTGATGAAAAGCGTTACTTTACCGCTGATAATAAAACGTGTGTCGTTGATTTTAAAGGACAAAAAATTGGGTTATTAATCTGTGAGGATCTTTGGCAAAATGAGCCTGTTGATTACATTCAACAGGCTCAAGCTGACTTTGTGGTTGCAATTAATGCTTCTCCTTATGATTTTGAAAAACAAAAACACCGACATGATTTAGTTAAAACGCATGCAAAACGAACAAGATTGCCAATTATTTATGTCAACCAAGTAGGAGGGCAAGATGAGTTGATTTTTGACGGTGGATCTTTTGTTTGTAATGAACTTGGTCAAATTGTTTGTCAACTCAAATCGTTTGAAAAACAAGTTGTTCCTTTTAAATTTGGTTTCAATACTGAAACTATAATTTATGAAAATCAAAATAATCAATTAGCATCAGTTTATGATGCATTGGTACTTGCCACTCGTGATTATATTACCAAAAATGGCTTTCAAGGCGCCGTATTAGGGCTGTCAGGCGGTATCGATTCTGCTTTAACGCTCGCTATTGCGGTTGACGCTTTAGGTAAAGATAAGGTTCAAGCTGTGATGATGCCATTTCGTTATACTGCCGATATAAGTATTGCCGATGCCAAAGAAGAAGCTGAAATATTAGGCGTTGAGTTTGATATTGTTTCAATTGAACCGATGTTTGATGCATTTATGTCATCGTTAAGCCCAATGTTTTTAGGCTCACCACAAGATACCACGGAAGAAAACCTGCAAGCACGCTGTCGCGGAGTTATCTTAATGGCGCTATCCAATAAACGGCGCAGGTTAGTGCTTACAACTGGCAATAAAAGCGAAATGTCGGTAGGCTATGCAACACTTTATGGCGATATGGCTGGCGGTTTTGATGTGCTTAAAGATGTGCCGAAAACGATGGTGTTTGCATTATCAAAATATCGCAATACCCGCTCTTATGTTATTCCAGAAAGAGTAATTACTCGCCCTCCATCAGCAGAATTAGCGCCTGATCAGAAAGACGAAGATAGTTTGCCTCCTTATGATATTTTAGATGGCATTTTGAAAGGGTATGTTGAGCACGATCTTTCCATTGAACAACTTATTGAGCAAGGTTATGATGAAACAACAATAAGGCGAGTGATTAAATTGGTTGATATTAATGAGTATAAACGTCGTCAATCAGCCATTGGCCCGAAAATTACAGCTCGTAATTTTGGTAAAGGGCGACGCTATCCAATCACTTGTGCTTTTGGGTTTAAAAATTGGTAATCTCGAATTAAGGGAAAATAGATATGAAAAAGATTGAAGCTATTATTAAACCATTCAAATTAGATGATATTCGTGAGGCTCTAGCAGATCAAGGCATTACCGGTATGACAGTTACTGAGGTTAAAGGTTTTGGTCGTCAAAAAGGGCATACCGAACTTTATCGTGGTGCGGAATATATGGTTGATTTTTTGCCAAAAGTAAAAATAGAACTTATTGTGCCAGATGATATTTTAGAGATGTGCATTGAAACTATTATGAAAACAGCGCAAACAGGCAAAATCGGAGATGGCAAAATTTTTATTTATAATGTTGAGCAAGTCATTCGGATTCGAACTGGTGAAATGGATGAATCAGCCATTTAGTTTTAATTATTGAATATCAGGTCGCTCTTGTTTAAGTAATTCAGAAGTTACAATACCTTGAATAGAACAAATAAGAAGCGTCATATTCGGTGCTTTTTCAAGCAATAATAACTTTTCGGTTGTATCTGGTGCTGGAATAGTTTTCACACCAACGACGGTGCCAGTGTTTTTATGCCAGACTTGGATGTCATCATTAATACTACGAATCATTGGGTTTCCAATATAGAGAACATCTTCTTCCACCTTTTTCCAATCTATGAAATTTAATGTCTCTTTGATTTGGCTAATCTCATTATCGATGATAAATCCCCAGAAATAATATTTTCCTATTTTTCCAAGATCCATAGCACTATCGTAATAGCCTGTGATTATTAAATTTTTATAAGTCATGGGTGTTTTGAAATAAACAAAGTTTTTAGCTATATCAGAGCGATTTTCGACGGGAATATAAGCTTGATTTTGCTTAAAAAGTGTAATGTCCGTATATTTTTCTAATTCATCTTTGCTAGCATAAATCTGTTGAAAAAAATCAGGAGTGCAGGGGGTGAATGAATCAATTAATGATAATTTATCGGCAAGGGCGACAAAAGAGTGAAACATAAAAAATAAAGCAATGATGTTTTTTATCATGTTGATTCGATTTGACAAAAATTGAATACCATTCGGTTAACTGGCTTTGATTGTATAATTATTACAACAGAATAACAATGTTAAAGCGATTTTTCTTTTTTTAAGAATTGTTATTTCTTAATTACTTTTAACAAAAATTAACTTAATTTTATAAAAATATAATTTATCAAGTAATAAAGCATTTAATATTTATATATGGAATACAGATCGCATAATTATGAATTTATTTAGAAATCATTTGAATATAAAGTAGCTATAAATTAGATTAATTAGTAAGTCATTTCAGTTACTTGATAAAGTTTGGATGGGAATTAATTATGTGCTCAACATTTGCTAATCGAATTTTAACAGAACTTTCTGACGTTGAAGATATTTCGCTCAAAACATTTTTTGGCGGATTTAGTGTTAATAGTAAAAATATCATGTTTGGTTGGATTACTCGAAAAGAATTTTATTTAAGGGGGCATTCCAATTACCGCTCATTTTTTATCGATTTAGGTATGCAACCGTTGAGCATAACAACAGGAATGTCAATAAAATTACTTGATTATTATAAAGTTAGTGATGAGTTATTTAAAGATCAAGATAAATTGTTAGCTATGGTAAAAATGGTGATCACCTATACTAAAAAAGAACAATATGAAAAAAATGAAATTAAGGCAAAAAGAATAAAAGAGTTACCAAACATGACTATGTCATTGGAAAGATTATTGTGTAGTGTAGGAATTACAGATGTTGAGGCATTGAAAAAAGTAGGGTATTTAGAGGCTTATTTTAAGATAAAACAAAAAAAAGCCTCCATCTCAATTAATATATTGTTTGCCTTATATAGTTCATTACATCGATTTCATGTGGCTACCTTATCTCAAGAAGCCAAAAAAGAAATTGAGCTTGAATACCAATGTTTTTTAAAGCAGATAAATAAAAACCTATGTAAAGAATGATTTTGAGTTTCTATGTTGTACTAGCTCAAACCTAATCTGACAGTTGCCCGTTTTTATTGGGTGTCTGTCAGGTTAAATCTGGTTCAGATTTTTTTCTTCCCAGATCCGTTTTCCATCAAGCAATGTTTCCATTGGTGTCCGACCACAGCACATTTTTCCCTGATGAGTTCGTTCATTATTGTAATAATGCAGTCAATTGTCCAGATCTGTTTGGCGTGTTTCTAAATCTGAATAGCACTTTTTACGGAATGTCACCATATAAAGCTCATGTAAAATAGTTTTATGAAAACGCTCGTAGATCCCATTCGTTTGTGGCGGCATAGCTTTTGTCTTAGTATGGTCAATATCATTAATCGCCAGATAAAGTTGATAATCATGCTTTTCAATAGTGCCACAAAACTCCGTTCCTCTATCGGTTAATATTCGAAGCATTGGCAAATGATGGGCATTATAAAATGGTAAGACCTTGTCATTGAGTAAATCGGCTGCTGTAATTGGCGTTTTGGTCACATACAATTTACAATGCACAATTTTAGAATAAGTATCAACAAAAGCCTGTTGATAAATCCGACCGACACCCTTTAAATTACCAACATAAAACCTATCTTGAGAGCCAAGATAACCTGGATGAGCGGTTTCTATTTCACCACAAGCTTCATCATCGTGCTTTTTCTTTTCTAATGCAGCTATTTGGTTATCATTGAGTTCAATACCTTCCTGAGCCGCTTTTTCTTCTAAAGCATGTAAGCGTTTTTTGAAATTCTCAAGAATATGTCTTAACCAAACAGAGCACACGCCACTTCCTGAAATAAAAACACCTTGCTTACGAAGCTTATTGCTTGTTCTATGCTGACCATGAGCAGGATAGTCAATAGCATAACGAATAACGGCTTGTTCCGTTGGGTCATCAACGCGATTTTTGAGATTTGGTGTCCGTCTACTCTTGATATTAAAGAGTCTAAACTAGCCTCTTCAACGAGTTCTTTATAACGATAAAACGTATCCCTTGATACTCCCATCACTTTACAAGCTCTAGACACGTTTTGAAGTTCTTCAGCTAAATTTAATAAGCCTACTTTATGTTTTATGATTTGATTGTTAGTATGAAGCATGAACGTTACCTCTTGTTGTTTTGATTGTAGATTTGACACCTAATATCAAAACTGGTAACGCTCTCTTTTTCAAGCCCTTAGTCCGATTAAGTCGGAACTAATACATAGTAATATTTTTGAAAACCAGCATCCAACTTATTGATGATCAGCGGAATACCTAGTTTACAACAGCTGGTGTTAAAGATAAAAATAGCCATCAACTTTATGATAATAAGTTCTCGTTTTCACAAAAATTTACTCGCTAGCCACTTTTTTCACTCTCTCAACAAACATCATCACAACAAAAGCAATAACCGTTAAATAGATGATAAAGATCCCATAGGTTGAAAGCATATCAATAAACGAGCGCCCACGCATAGCGCAGTCACGGAAAAATCGGAATAACCAAACTAACGGAAAGGCATGACTGGCATAATAGGCCCAAATAGGCATAATCCCGACCGCCATGGTTGAGCCGCCCATGATGAATCCCGGCGGCACTAAAAATATCATCCGGCTTGCTCCTTCACCAGGATGGCTGGTGTTCCAAGAAAGTAAAAATCCTAACCAACCAAACGCAAGTCCTGTCATAAATACGCTAGGTACGAATGCAAAATAGTTACCATCAAAGCGCAGTTGTCCAAAAATGACCAATATTGCGGTAATTAACGTTAGCGCGGTGGTGTAAAATAGGGCATAAGGCACGGTTCGCGCCAATAGTGGTAAAAATCCACGCTCGATAACGGTATTCCACATTCCTGTGCTTTTTAAGCGGCCGATAATCATTAACGATGTTAGTCCATAAGTCAGCGACGAGAAGAAGTAGACAAAATAGATAATCGTCGATATTGTTGATGAGCTCGCCGGGTTAAACATGTAGCGTGTTTTTAATTGCATTGGTGATAAAGTAGCTTCGGTTGCTTCTCTTCCTTGCCCTAATGCAGCAACTTTACCAACGCTTAATTCTACCCCTAGCTCAGGAATGATTTCGTTAAGACTTTGCATGACTTTAGCGTTTTGTGCATCATTCGTATCATCAACAAAGTAACCTAGTTTAACCGTTTGATCACCTTTCTTTAATGACTTTTCCAGCCCTTTAGGGATATATAGCACCCCTAAATTACGATCGTGTGAAACTAAGGTAATTGGATTTATTGGTGAGTGAATGACCTCAGATATTTCAATAAAAGGCGAGGTATTCACTTTGCTGATTAGTTCAGTCGAATAATTCGAACTATCTAAATCAATAACCGCAATTTTTCCTTCAAAAACAGAGCCATGGCTCAATACAATTGAAAAGATAAGCGACACGATAGCGGCTAAGCCCAAACACACTTTATAATAAGGGATGAAGTGGCCTGATAGCATCGCATCAAGCTCTTCAAGCATAGATTTAATGATGTTTTGCATCATTGATTAACCTCAAGTGTCATTCCAGTTAATAATTTAGGAATGGATTCTATATAAATTCTGACTTGGTAAGATGTTAAATCGGCTTGGCCACGTTCGCGAGTCATGCGTAAATCAGCAAATGAAGGCGCAGCGGTTGCAAAACGTACGGTGCCTTTTACTGTTTTGTCGAGTGCAATAACGTTCGCTTTTACCTGAGTACCTGGCTGATAATCATTAACCATTTTTTCGTTAACATAAATATCAATATATTTGCGATCAGTTTCTAACAATACCGCAGGCGCACCAGCCGGCACCATTTCACCATCTTCAAACATCAGCTTTAGTACTTTGCCATCCTCTGGTGCAACCAATGTAAGGCGGTTGTAATTGACTTTGAGCTGTTTTAAATCGGTTTCAGCTTGTGCTAATTGAGCTCGGATCTGAGCAAGTTGATTTTGACGATTTTGCAATTTTTGTTTAGCAATTGTGATTGATTGCAATGTCATACCGGTTGCATTTCGGGTTTGTTCAAATTGCGTCATTTGTTCAGGGGTTGCGCCAATCATTAATGTTGACAATTGGCTTTCAATCTGGACAACTTGCATTTTTGTGCTGATGTAGGCATTGCGCGCCGCGTCGAGCTGCGATTGTGAAGATCCACCTGTTTTTCTTAATTGAGTATGGCGTTGAAATTCAGTATTAGCCAAATCTCGAGCTGATTTTGCTGCCTCTAAGCCTGCTTTGACTTCTTCTATTTTGCGCCATGTTGATAGTTCATTAAGATTGATTTCGTTTTCAGTGATTTCGATTGCTGCTTGTTCTTGATTGACCGCAGCGGTTTGGCTATCGACTAATGCTTGTAAGCGATCAATAGATAGCTGGGTATCAATATCTTCAAGTTGCATTAAAGGATCGCCTTTTTTTACGAATTGTGATTCTTGGACAAATCGTTTTATGACCTTCCCACCAACATTTTGGAATGCAATATTGATTTCATCAGCAGTTAATACCCCTGATTTGATACTTTTTGCCACAGTGATGGCATCGTTTCTGGAACCAAGACAAATTAGTATTGAGCCAAAAAGAAGTAGCAATAAAAAGATAACAGGGATTTTAATGTTTTTAGGTAAGTCATTGAAGTTTAATTTATTTTTCATTTATTTAGTCAGCTAAGTATATGGTTAAAATATTACGATTATTAATAAATACTAGCAATTATTTCCGCAATAATTTGCGCAACATTGCAATTAAAGATTCTTGCTCTTGTGGATTTAAGACTTGAGCAAAAGCGCGAATCGATTTTAAGTGATCAGGTAATGCTTTTTGAATAAGATTCACTCCCGTCGTAGTGAGCGTGATGAGTCGGGAGCGGCCGTCTTGTCCACTTTTCGTCATTGATATTAAAGGATCTTGCGTAGCTAACATTCGTTTTACCATTACCGAAACGGTTGCCGGTGTAACGCCGACTCTTAATGCGAGCTCGCTAGCGCAAGTTTCCCCTTCACTATACAAGGACATTAACAACGCAAATTTTCCTTCAGATACATCATAATCTTTTGCCAGTTGCGCATAAATATTTGAGCGAATTAAATCGGCGGTAGTGATTAAACTAAGGACAAGATCGACACCGGAAACCTCAATGGTTTCATCAGTAAATCTTTGCGCTTTTGCTAAAGTTTCGCGTGAAGGAAGTTTTCTTGAATTGTAATTCAATTATCATTACTCAATTTATTTAGTCGGCTAATTATATAAAGTTAATTATAATTGGCAACTTTTTTAACTATTTTTTATGAATTGGTTATGGGGTTAGAGTCGATATTTTTTTATAAGTAATTGTCATTATTGCTTATTTTTAAATAAACTTTTTTTAAAATAATCTTATCTTTACCACTAAAGTAGTAATCCTTGAGAGTAATTATATTCTGTACAAAGTTTCATACAATGTGAGCAAAATAAAAATTAAATGATTAAATTAAAATAAATTTGGAGTTGTTGTATGAGTAAAACCAACCTCGTTATCATTGGTAATGGAATGGTTGGGCATCGTTTTGTTGAAGAGTTAATTGATAAAATGTCGCCTAATCAATTTAATATTACTATTTTTTGTGAAGAGCCTCGCCTGGCTTATGATCGCGTTCATCTTTCCTCTTATTTTTCCGGTCATACTGCTGAAGCACTTTCTTTAGTGCGTGAAGGGCTATATGAAGAAAATGGTATTAACATATTACTTAATGAACGCGCTATTTTAATTAATCGTCAGCGTAAAGAAGTTCATTCACAGACGGGGCGAATTGTTAGCTATGATAAATTGATCATTGCAACAGGATCTTATGCATGGGTTCCACCGATTAAAGGCGCTAATGGTTTAAATTGTTTTGTTTACCGGACCATTGAAGACCTTGATGCTATTGCTGAATGTGCTAGCCACTGCAAAACGGGGGCTGTTGTTGGTGGTGGCTTGTTGGGGCTTGAAGCTGCCGGTGCATTAAAAAACTTGGGAATACAAACACATGTCGTTGAATTCGCACCAGTATTAATGGCAGAGCAACTTGATGTAATGGGAGGCGAGCAGTTACGCCGAAAAATTGAAAGTATGGGCGTTAGCGTTCACACTAGCAAAAATACCCAAGAAATTATTCACACACCATCGGGTAAAATTATGCAATTTGCTGATGGCACATCACTTGAAATTGATTTTATTGTTTTCTCAACAGGTATTCGCCCGAATGATCAGCTTGCCAAAGCATGTCAGCTTGAAATTGGCCAACGTGGTGGAATTGTGGTTAATGACTATTGCCAAACTTCTGATCCTGATATTTACGCTATTGGTGAATGTGCTTGTTGGCAAGGCAGAGTATTTGGTTTAGTTGCACCAGGATATAAAATGGCGCAGGTTGCCTTGGCGCATTTAATGGGTGAGCAAACCCCATTTGAAGGCGCAGATATGAGTGCTAAATTAAAATTAATGGGGGTAGATGTCGGCAGTATTGGTGATGCTAAAGCGAAAACAATCGGTAGCCGTAGCTATGTTTATTTAGATGAAACTGTTCCTGTTTATAAAAAATTAGTTGTCTCTCAAGATAATAACAAGTTATTGGGCGCAGTGCTTGTTGGTGATACTTCAGACTATAGTAATTTATTACAATTAATGCTTAATGATATGGATCTGCCCGAGCACCCAGATACTTTGATATTGCCTGCTCATGCAGGAGCAAAACCCACGATGGGCGTTGAAGCGCTTCCTGATTCGGCTCAAATTTGTTCTTGTTTTGATGTAACGAAAGAAAAAATTGTTAATGCAATTAATGCGGGTTGCCATACCGTTGCAGCAATAAAAGCCGAAACGAAAGCGGGCACTGGGTGTGGGGGGTGTATTCCCTTAGTGACCCAAATCCTTAATATGGAATTAGCTAAACAAGGGATCGAGGTTAGTCACGCATTATGTGAGCACTTTAAATATTCTCGTCAGGAGTTATACCATTTGATTCGTGTTGAGGGTTTAACGTCATTTGATCAAGTGATTAAAAAACATGGTCATGGCTATGGTTGTGAGGTTTGTAAACCCACCGTTGGATCGTTATTAGCATCAAGTTGGAATGATTATATTCTTAAAGATGATTTGATCCCTTTGCAAGATAGTAATGATATTTTCTTGGGAAATATTCAAAAAAATGGTACTTATTCGGTGATTCCGCGTAGCGCGGGTGGTGAAATTACGCCAGAAGGGTTAATTGCTGTTGGTCAAATAGCTAAAAAATATCACCTCTATTCTAAAATTACTGGTTCACAACGTATTGGCTTATTTGGTGCGCAAAAAGATGATCTTCCAGCTATTTGGAAGGAGCTTATTGATGCCGGTTTTGAAAGTGGTTATGCGTATGCTAAAGCATTAAGAATGGCAAAAACTTGTGTTGGTAGCACATGGTGCCGATATGGTGTGGGTGATAGTGTGGGTTTTGGCGTTGAGTTAGAACATCGCTATAAAGGTATTCGTGCACCGCATAAATTTAAGTTAGGTGTATCAGGTTGTACGCGTGAATGTGCTGAAGCCCAAGGTAAAGATATTGGTGTGATTGCTACAGAGAAAGGATGGAATCTTTACGTTTGTGGTAATGGTGGTATGAAGCCTCGCCATGCTGATTTACTTGCGGCTGATCTAGATAAAAATACGCTAATTCAATATATTGACCGTTTTCTTATGTTCTATATTCGTACCGCTGATAAGTTACAACGTACATCCGTCTGGCTTGAAAACCTAGACGGGGGTATTGATTATTTGCGTAGTGTTATTGTTGACGATAAGTTAGGGATTAATGCTGAACTAGAAAGCGAAATGGCGCGCTTACGTAAATTAATGGTGTGTGAGTGGAAAAAGACGGTTGAAAATCCTGAAAATCAAGTTCGATTTGCTCACTTTATTAATAGTAATCAGCGTGATGAAAATGTGCAAATTGTAGCGGAGCGCGATCAGCATCGACCTGCTACAGCAGAAGAACGTAAAATAATGTTAGGGGAATAGTATGAGTCAATGGATAACGGTTTGTAAGCTTGATGATATTTTGCCAGGCACCGGAGTTTGTGCGCTTGTTGGTCATGATCACGTTGCTATTTTTCGTCCATATAATAATGCTGATCTTTATGCGATTAGTAATATTGATCCTTTTGCTAAGGCAAGTGTGTTATCGCGAGGCATTATTGGACAGCATGAAAATGAGCTATATGTTGCCAGCCCACTAAAAAAACAGCGTTTTCGTTTAAAAGACGGTTATTGTTTGGATGATGAACAATATTCTATCGCCTATTATCAAGTGAATGTTAATGATGATGGTACTGTGCAGGTTAAATCAAATTAAATATCTTTTTAAGAGGGTAAAAATATGTATACAGAGACAATCAATAAATGTGCTGCTAATGCAGCGCGTATTGTTTGCTTGGCAAAAACCAATCCATTCGGTTTTTGGGTAAGTTCAGCCATGGCGGGTGCTTATGTAGGTTTTGGTATTATTTTAATTTTTACTTTGGGTAATTTGGTTGAACCTTCAATAAGACCTTTAGTTATGGGGGCGACATTTGGGATCGCATTAACGTTAGTGGTAATTGCTGGATCAGAATTATTTACTGGGCATACCATGTTTTTAACGCTTGGGGTGAAATGCAAAAAAATTACACACACTCAGATGTGGTTAGTATTGCCACAAACATGGCTGGGAAATTTAGTTGGTTCAATTTTTGTCGCGGCACTGTATTTTTATGCGGCAACGCCTTTATTATCTACCGATACTAGCCTTGTGCATACTGCGGCTTTAGCAAAAACATCGGCCGCGGCTTGCCCATTATTTTTTAGAGGTGTGTTATGTAACTGGCTAGTTTGTTTAGCAATTTGGATGGCTAATCGTGTTGAAGGGTCTGCAAAATTTATTGCAATTTGGTGGTGCTTGTTAGCATTTATCGCTTGTGGTTATGAGCACTCAATCGCCAATATGACGCTTTTTTCGCTTTCTTGGTTTGGTAACCATAGTGATGCTTACACGCTAACTGGAATTGGTCATAATCTATTATGGGTATCATTAGGAAATATTGTTTCTGGTGCGTTATTTATGGGGCTCGGATACTGGTATTCAACGCCTAGAGCTGAGCGACCTTAATTACTGCTGAATAAAAAGTTGGTTATTCAACTCATTAGCTTAAATCGGAGGGGCGATATAGCGAATTTCCCCTCTTTCAATAAAGAATGTTTAATGAGCATTGTGTTTGGCGTTGATTGTTACAAGTCATACAAAATAGCAAGGTAGTTAAACACAGAATAATGCATAGAGTGCTATTGTTAGATTGATTATCAGTAAATTGTTAAAAAGATGTTTTATTTTGAGGTGTTATGGATTATTTCCCCTTATTTTGTAAGTTAGAAAACCGTGATTGTTTGTTAGTCGGTGGTGGTGAAGTTGCTGAACGTAAAGCGCGGCTATTACTTGAAGCGGGCGCACGTCTTACGGTTAATTCTCAATCGTTTAATGAGCAATTTATGTGTTGGCATGAACAACAGCAACTTACCCTAGTTCAAGGGGAATTTAATGCACAATTACTTGATAATAAGTGGCTGGTTATTGCTGCCACAGATTGCCAAGATATTAACCAAAAAGTGAGCCTTGAGGCTGAAAAACGGTGTGTTTTTTGTAATGTGGTTGATTCTCCTAAGGAGGCTAGTTTTATTATGCCTTCAATTATCGATCGCTCGCCTATTATGGTAGCCGTGTCTTCAGAGGGGCATGCTCCTGTTTTGGCTAGATTATTGCGTGAGAAATTAGAATCTATTTTGCCCGAACATTTAGGAAAACTGGCTAAATATTCAGGTTATTTGCGCAATAAAGTTAAAAAAACCTATCAAACAATCACTGAGCGCCGTCGTTTTTGGGAGAGGTTGTTTTCTCATGACAGGTTGGCTCAAGCAATTGCAAATAATGATTCTGAGCGTGTTGAAAAGCTTACTAATGAGTTATTTGATGCCTCGCTTGATTCTCGAGGTGAGGTTGTGTTAGTCGGAGCGGGTCCTGGTGATGCTGGGTTATTGACTTTAAAAGGATTACAACAGATCCAGCAGGCAGATATTATTGTCTATGATAGATTAGTCTCAGATGAAATTATGAATCTTGCTCGCCGAGATGCTAAACGTATTTTTGTTGGTAAACGAGCCGGATTTCATTGTGTACCTCAAGAACAAATCAATCAAATTCTTTTACAGCAAGCTAAAAAAGGTAAGCGTGTTGTGCGTTTAAAAGGTGGCGATCCTTTTATTTTTGGTCGAGGTGGTGAAGAGTTAGAAACATTATTTAACGCTGATATTCCTTTTTCGGTCGTGCCAGGCATTACGGCAGCGTCGGGGTGTTCTGCTTATAGCGGCATTCCATTAACGCATCGAAGTTACGCGCATAGTGTACGGTTAATTACAGGGCATTTGAAAGATGGTAGCCACCTTGATTGGCAAAGTTTAGCAGCCGAAAAACAAACACTGGTTTTTTATATGGGATTATCTCAAGCTGCAAACATCGAAAAACAGTTAATTAAGCAGGGTATGGATGCAAATACGCCAGTAGCCATTGTTGAAGAAGGTACAACAACGAAGCAAAAAGTTATAGCGGGTTTGTTATGTCATTTAACGCAACTATCATTACAAGCTTGCAGTCCGAGTTTAATTATTATTGGCCCGGTTGTTGCATTACGTGAAAAACTGAGTTGGTTTTCTGAACATTAATGAAAATAGATAGATCAGTTTTAGTTGTGCGCAATGCTACGACTGTATTTTTTCACCACTTATAAAAGGTTCAGTTATTCACTTTAAAAAATGGCTAATGAGATGAATCATTAGCCAATGAATAAAGTATCTACTAATTTAATAAAGTATCTACTAATTTAATACAGGCATGGTGCCTGCTAAATAATAAAACAAAATATCAGGTCGGTGTATCGACATCATCCCAATCCGCATTTTCAAAGCAAGTTAACCAATTTAATGCATAATGGCGCTCTTGAATAACGTCACTTATCATTGAGGCGGGTGGTTGCTTATCTTTCATTTGATAATCTGTGGTTATCCAATGTAAGCGGTAATGTAAATCTAAAGCATCTAACAATTCACTAACTGGTCTTAAGGTTACAGTAGAGCTATCTTGCTCACAGTATTGCATCCCTTCGTCAACTAACGATGAAACATTACAGATGGTATCAGCAAAAGGAAGCTCAGATTGCCACTTGATTGCCCATTGTAAAGGTAATAGTGCCTCATATTTCCAAGACATATCTATTACATCTTGCTCTGTTGGTTGCTCGCTATAAATAAAGTCACGTTCATTATTTGATAAAGCCGCAAACCCCGTTGGGCAACGTTCTTTAAATTCCATCGGATTAATCGGATCATTTTCTCGAAAACTTTCGGCTTGAATACCTGTTAACATTATCGCTAAAGCACGTGCAGCGACTTCTTCTGGTGTTCTAAGTATGACTTCTGATTCAGCAATAACCGGTGGTAAATGTGTCGGTGTATGCAATCCTAATTTAGCTAAATACTGCTCCGTTTTTGCTTTGCGCTTTAATGCTTCTGGTGGATAAGGCATAACTGCATCTAAATCAATATCCCCATCAGGATCTTGTAAGACATCTCCATCAGGATTTCGAATCGTGCCATCTGGCATAAATATAATGGCATTTACCTGCCACCCCCAAGTGGTAAATTCATTGAAATTATCTTCTTCAATCTCAAAGGTCCATTGGTGTTTAATTCGTTGGATATGGCGATACAAAGCATAACGACGTGAATTCATCTGCCCATCGCCTGCTTGCATGACATAACCGATAAAACCATCAAGGTGTTTCATCAATTCAGGATCATCTAATCCACGATGACATAAACGTTCACAAGGGAAATCAATGGCTGGTGGGTGAGTGACTGTAGAATAAGCATTAATCAATATTGGCATTTCAAACATTCCTATTGTAGATTTTATGTGTATGGCTATAAATAGCAGCTATTTATTTGCACAATTCTATTATAAGTTATCATATCTTTCTAGTTTTCAATGCGTTGTTTGATTTTTGTCATGTTTGTTATTTTGTTAAATGAATAATGTTATTTACTAATTCGCCGAACAGGAAGTTTTTAGGTTATAAATTGTTTTACTTTATTAAACAAAGATAACGCATAACGATTTATCTATTTTTATTTTTCAATGGCTAAGATTATTCCTTACTTTGTAGATACCATACGGTCATTTCCATTCGTGATTTAAAATTAAGTTTTTTGAATATGCTTTTGATGTGTACTTTTACAGTACTTTCTACGATACCTAGCTCTTTTGCAATTAATTTATTCGGCAGGCCTTGAACTAATAAATTAAAAATTTCATTTTCTCTTGGTGTCAATAGGCTCACATCGTGAGTTTGATTAGTAAGCTGTTCTTCACCATGACGCATATAATTGAGGATAATATGTGAAATAGCATCATCCATAATTAACTTTCCAAGCGAGATTTCTTTGAGTGATTTTAGAAAATCTTCTGGTTCCATATCTTTTAATAAATACCCATCAGCACCTGTTTTTAGTGCCGTGATAATATCTTCTTTTGCGTCCGATACGGTGAACATAATAATGCGACTTGCGATGTTTTTCTCCCGTAAATAGCGCAATATTTCTAGCCCATTGACATCTTGCATATTGATATCGAGCAGAATAATATCAGGATCGAGCTCTTGGGCTAATTTAACCCCTTCGATACCTGAGCCAGCTTCTCCCACAATTTCAAAATGGTTTACTGTGTTTATTAATTGTTTCACGCCATTTCTTAACATTGGGTGATCATCAATAAGAAGAATTGAACTATTTATTTGTTCCATTTTTTACTCATCTATTTTTTTAATGGAATGGTTTTGTTTGCTTTAAATGCTACCATAATTTGTGTTCCTACATGAGGTTTGCTGTTGATTGATAAATTGCCATTTAGTATTTCAACCCTATCACGCATAATAATTAGTCCATAACGATTATCCTGTTTAATATTGTTTTGTAAACCAATACCATTATCTTCAATACAAACAGAAACAATTTGATCATCATTCATTTTTAAATTGACAGCGACTTGTGTGGCTTTTGCATGTTTGTATATATTATTTAGTCCTTCTCGAATAATCTGTAATAAATGAAATGCATATTTACTATTAATAATATTAAGTGGTAATTGGTATTCAAATTGAATATTGAATTGTAATTTTTGGTTAAACTCTTCAATGAGTTCGATTAAACTTGCATAAAAGCCTGTGCGATTGAGACGTAAACGGAAAGAGGTAATGAGTTCTCTTAATTGTGAATAGGTAAGATTGATTTCTTTACGCATGGTTGCTAATAAATCAATACTGCTTTGTGATGTGAGATCTGATTGCATTTGTAAGCAACTAAGGTGTATTTTTAAACAAGAAAGTGATTGTGCTATCGAATCATGCAGTTCTCTGGCCATAGCAGAGCGTTCTTTCATTAATAAATATTGTTTCTGTTGTTCTATTTTTCTCTCTAGCTTCATTGCTGTAGTCATTTGCTCAATGAGCCCCATAATTAAGCTTTCTTGCTCATCGGTTAATATTAATCCCGTTGGTTGCAAAGCAAATAATATCCCATATTTTTCTCCGTTTTCTTGAAGATACCAATGGCGTTGAAGGTTTTTTTCGGAACCATGCTTGGACGAGATTAAACATGCATTGCATTTAGGGCTTTGGCAATAAGGTAATTTTTGCTCGTTATCGTAACTGGCTTGTTGATAATGCTCAGGATCATCGGATTCATAAAAGCGAATTTGAAAGTGAGTTAATGGCACTAACTCTTCTAATTGACGTAGGATTTTTAAAAAACGGGCACATAATGGCTCTGAAGTATGTAGTTGTTTTGTTGCTTGGTATTGAAATGAAACGATTTTATTGGTTTGTTGTAACTTGGCTGTTTTTTCAGCAACTTGTTGTCCTAGCAATAAATATTGTGATTCGATCTGCTCTGACATCCGATTAAAAGCCAGCCCTAATAGATCAAACTCATTTTTTGGGTTTCTAATATTAAAACGTTCTTTAAAATTGTGATTTGTAATAGCTTCCGCCATATCTAGTAGCTTTTGCCATGGTGCAAGCAGGTAATAACGCAAGTAATAAATTTGAACAATTAAAAAACAGACAATAATGGCAATAAATAATTGTTGTAATTGAGAAATATAATAAATTTTACTTTCGGTTTTTTGATCAATCTTATGCACCAAATGGTTGATACGAGTTACATAGTTTTCAATGTCAGTTTTTATCTCGTTCAATTTTTTTGCTTGCTGTATTTTAGTGGCAATACGAGTATTCCAATCAAGTTGTAATTGATTAAATTCATTCATTAAGTCATAACGTTTTAAAAGCATTAAATGCGGTTGTGATGAAGAAATATCACTAAATATGTTTAAACGGTCATACTCTTTTTCGTTCAGTGGAATCATAGTAAGCAATTGGTAGTTTTTCATTCTCAGTAGCCCCAATTGATTTACCATATATGCGCCACCTTTGGCATCGTTAGCTACTTGAATTGAAAACGATAATGCGACTAAAGCAATCATCCCTAAAAAAAACAGTAATAGCGTTAAACGGTTAATAATTGATGCGGTGTGGCTAATTTTTCTTTTCGGTATATAAGCACTCATCATTATTTTATAATTTGTTTTGGGTAACTAGTAATTTATGATTATTGTAGCTTGAAAAAAGTGTATCGCTGATCTTTTTTGTCACTTTTTGCGATCTTTTGGTAAACAGCGCTTGCAACAAGCATAAATTTTGCGTAAAATTCACGCCCTATAAGATTAATCAATGCAGACATATATGTTTAATCAAGTAATCGTCTGCTTTTTATTGCGGAGTTAAGTATGTACGCAGTTTTCCAAAGTGGTGGTAAGCAACACCGAGTTAGCGAAGGTCAAGTCGTTCGCTTGGAAAAAATTGAAGTCGAAACAGGCTCAGAAGTTGTTTTCGATAAAGTTTTAATGGTAGCAAATGGTGAAGACATCAAAGTTGGTGCTCCGTTTGTTGAAGGTGCAACAATTAAAGCAGAAATTGTTGAGCACGGTCGTGGTGACAAAGTGAAAATTGTTAAATTCCGTCGTCGTAAACACTATCGTAAACAACAAGGTCACCGTCAGTGGTTCACTGATGTGAAGATCACTGCAATCGCTTAATAGGAGTATCGCACAATGGCACATAAGAAGGCTGGTGGTTCATCACGTAATGGTCGTGATTCCCAAAGTAAACGTTTAGGTGTTAAACGTTATGGTAGTCAAGAAGTTCTTGCTGGTAATATTTTAGTTCGTCAACGTGGAACTCAATTTCACCCAGGTACCAATGTAGGTTGTGGTCGCGATCATACTCTATTTGCCTTAATTGATGGGCAAGTAAAATTTGAAGTTAAAGGACCTAAAAACCGTCGTTATGTTAGTGTAGTTGCAAATAGCTAACTTAACAGCGGGTCAAAAGTTATAAAAGCCTCACAGTTATTGTGGGGCTTTTTTCTTTTCTTTAAACGCATATAAAATCGATAGCGATATGATAAAACAGCAAAATGTTAAATTAGGTTTTGCACTTGCCATGTTAACTGCGGTGATGTGGGGCATTGTGCCAGTTGCAATGAAATATGCACTAGTGGTTGTTGATCCCTTGACATTAGCCTGGTCTAGGTTAGCTATTTCAGCGCTTGGGATTACCATTTGGTTGGCTTATAAAAAGCAATTTCCTAGTTTAATGATGTTTAAAAAACGCCGTCGCTTTATTTTATTGATAATTGCTGGATTTGGATTGCTGGGTAATTTTGCATTATTTGCTAGTGCAGTTCAATACCTTTCAGCCACAACAGCCCAAGTTGTTGGGCAAACTGGCATTGTGATATTTATGGTGTCAAGCGCTTTAATTTTTAAAGAGCGACTAAGACCGACTCAGATCATTGGTATTTTAGTCTTACTAATTGGGTTAGGGCTATTTTTTAATAAAAATATTGCAGATCTGTTTTCTAATATGTCTTCGTATGGTATAGGGGTTTGGCTTGGTTTACTTGCTTCGGTCTCATGGGCTTGCTATGCACTTGCTCAAAAGGTGTTATTACGTAAATTACGTGCAGAACAGCTACTTTGGTTAATTTACCTTATTTGTACCGTGTTTTTGATGCCATTTACTTCACCAAGCAGGATTGCAAATGCTGATGCAACGCAACTTTTTGCAATTATATTTTGTGGTTTAAATACTATCATTGCATATGGTGCGTTAGTGATGGCAATGGAGCGGTGGCAAGCGGCACAAGTTAGTGCTATAACAACCCTAACGCCATTATTTGCACTTGTCTTTTCAGATCTGTTTGCATTAATTTGGCCTGAAAAGTTTGCTATGCAATATTTAAATATTTTAGGTTATATTGGCGCAGTGTCTGTTGTTGCGGGCGCAATGTTTGCGACCATTGGGCATTATATTTGGCATCCAAGAAAAGGCTGGCTAATTAACCGCAATAAAGGGGAAGAATAATGAAATTTGTAGATGAAGCTTCAATTCGAGTCGAAGCTGGAGATGGTGGAAATGGTTGTGTCGGTTTTCGCCGAGAAAAATATATACCTAAAGGTGGCCCTGACGGTGGTGATGGTGGTGATGGTGGTGATGTATTTTTTATCGCTGATGAGAATTTGAATACACTTGTTGATTTTCAGTTTGAAAAAAATTACCGTGCTGAACGTGGTCAAAATGGGCAAGGTTCTGATTGTACTGGTAAACGAGGTCGAGATATCACTGTTAAAGTGCCTGTAGGAACGCGAATTACGGATAAATATACTGGTGAAGTTATTGGCGATTTAACGCATCACCAACAAAAAGTATTGGTTGCTAAAGGTGGCTTTCATGGCCTAGGAAATGCACGTTTTAAATCATCAGTAAATCGTGCGCCAAGGCAAAAAACGGATGGTACACCAGGCGAAAAACGCGATGTGTTATTAGAGTTATTATTACTTGCTGATGTGGGGATGTTAGGCTTACCTAATGCGGGTAAATCAACGTTTATTCGTGCTGTTTCAGCAGCCAAGCCAAAGGTAGCGGATTACCCATTTACAACATTAGTACCTAGCTTGGGTGTGGTTAGAATGGATAACGAACAGAGTTTTGTTGTTGCTGACATTCCCGGATTGATAGAAGGTGCATCTGATGGAGCAGGGCTTGGTATTCGTTTCTTAAAGCATCTTGAACGTTGCCGAGTGTTAGTACATTTAATTGATATCGCACCAATTGATGGCTCTGATCCGATCGAGAATGCAAAAGTCATTATCCAAGAACTACATCAGTATAGTGAAAAACTAGCTAATAAACCGCGTTGGTTAGTGTTTAATAAAATGGATGTATTAGGTGCTGAAGAGGGGGCTGAGAGAGCGGCTGAAATTGCTAAGGCACTTGATTGGCAAGATAAATATTATACTATTTCTGCAATTAACCACGAAGGTGTAAAGGCTTTATGCTGGGATTTAATGGAATATATTAATGCACATCCACGTGAAACCGAGCAGGCAGAATCATCGCCAGAAAAAGTGGAGTTTATGTGGGATGATTATCATCAACAAGTAATGGATGAAGCTTTTGATGATGAAGAATTTGAGGGTTGGGACGAAAGCGATGAAGAGGGTGTTGAGTTTATTTATCAAAAATAATAAGGATGATTGTCTTAATCTAAAATAATTTATTCATTGCGTGAAATCGTATTATAAAAGCAGAAGGGAAAGCTTCTGCTTTATTTTTTTGTATTGAGCAAATGTAAATTTATTATTTATAAAATAAGAGAATAATAAATTTATTGCTATGTAACTAGAAGAAGTCAAAAAAAAGCTTGATTTTAATAATGATAATCATTATCATTGGCGCGTACTTTGTTAGGGCGTAGAAAGGCTTCTGGAAAGTATGACATTGCTCACATTGCTTCCAATGTTTGCCAGCTTAATTAAGCTGGCTTTTTTATTTTACAGATAGCAGTTTAGTGGTAATCAATCCAATATTAAAATTAGTTTTCTTTTCTAATTTATTGCTAAATAATTTTGGGTATTGCACTTTAATATTTTTCCTAACCTCTCTACACCTATTTAGCTCTATCATAAGATTTTTTTGTTTTTCCATTATGTTGAATATTTAGTCATCCATTTTATACGGATATTTTTTGATATCAAAAATGAGTGTAACAACGATATATTTTATGTGACAACGTCAATATTTTGTTCGACAACAATGATTGCTTTGTTAGCTATATGTTGTGAATCGTATAACAATAAATATTATGAAATAATATGATTGAATATTTTTGAATATATCGATGAGATATATGTTATTTTAAATATCTATTAATTCATTAATATCAAATAAAATCAATAATGCAGCACTACCGCCAAACTCTTTGGGGGCTTGATGAAAACAAATAATACGTGGATGTTGTGCAAGCCACAGTGGTGTTTGTTTTTTTAATATATTTTTACCATGACCATACATAATACACGCACAATGCGCTCTTTCTCTTAAACATGCAGCGATAAGGGCTGCAATTTCTTTTTTAGCTTCTTGTTGAGTAAGCCCGTGCAAGTCTAAAAAGAATTCTGGATTATAAAATCCACGGCGCAATTTTTTTACTTCGTAAGGATCAGCATTTTCTCTGCTATAGCGGATAGGATCTTCTTGCAATAATGGTTGGTAATTATCGGAAAAGTAAAATTCAGCATGATCTTTTTCATGTTGTAATTTTTTTGTTTCTACCGTTTTTTGTGAGCGTTTTATCGGTTTATGAATAACGGTATCTTGCTTAATCTTTTTGATATTACCGATACTGTTTTTAAATAAGTCGATATCTTCATGATCTAATTTAAATTTATTTAGCATGATTCTCACTCTGGGTAAATTTTTTCTTTAAATTCGCATAAATCTTCAATCACACAAGAACCGCACCGAGGCTTACGCGCAATACAGGTATAACGGCCATGCAAAATTAGCCAATGGTGGCAATTGATTTTGTACTCTTTAGGTACAACTTTCAGCAATTTTTCTTCAACAGCCTCAACTGTTTTTCCAGGTGCAAAACCAGTGCGGTTGCTGACTCGAAATATATGAGTATCAACGGCAATAGTTGGCCAACCAAAGGCTGTATTTAAGACAACGTTAGCCGTTTTTCGTCCAACGCCAGGCAATTCAATAAGCGAATTAAAATCTTCTGGCACTTCGCCTTGATATTTATTAACTAAAATTTGGCATGTTTTTATAATATTCTCAGCCTTACTATTATATAGCCCAATAGTGCGAATATAACTTTTTAATTTATCAATACCAAGCGCCAAAATTTGCTCAGCAGTATTGGCAATAGCAAACAAGGGTTTAGTGGCTTTGTTTACACTCACATCAGTTGCTTGTGCTGAAAGCACAACGGCGATTAGTAGCTCAAAAGGTGTTTGATAAATTAGCTCTGTTGTTGGATCTTTAATATGATCCTTTAGTCTTTCTAAAATTTGGATTCGGGTTAATTGTTTCACGAAATAATGATATTAAAAGTTATTTAGACATATTATATACTTTTATTTATTGTTTATCTGTAGGTCATTGTTAGTTTTTCTAGAGTTATAAACAATAAAATTGATAGTGTACTAATTGATTGTGTACGAAATTACAGATTGTGAGTTGAATTTATTTGAAAAATTATATCGGTTTTATTTATTTGCGTATTTACATTCATCATCACTGTCTTTTTAGCATGCTGATTTTATGGTAAGCTAACCGACTCTTTTTAATTTCATCAAATAAGGTTTTTTTTAATATGTCCTTACCCATGATTGTTACCTTTGCTGTGTACATTTTAGGAATGATTGCGATTGGCTATTTTGCGTTTCGATCAACGCAGAATTTTGGTGACTATATTTTAGGTGGGCGTCGTATTGGTAGTGTTGTGACTGCGCTTTCGGCGGGTGCATCTGATATGAGCGGCTGGTTGCTGATGGGGTTACCTGGTGCGGTTTTTTTGTTTGGCATTTCTCAAAGTTGGATTGCCATTGGACTTATCATTGGCGCATACCTCAATTGGTTATTGATTGCTGGGCGATTGCGTGTTTTTACTGAAGTCAATCATAACTCTTTAACATTACCTGATTATTTTGCGCGGCGATTTGATGATAAAAGTTCTTTGCTTCGCATTATTTCAGCCTTGATTATTCTTATCTTTTTTACCATTTATTGTGCTTCGGGTGTGGTTGCCGGTGCAAAGTTATTTGAAAGTACATTTGGTATGAGTTATGGTTGGGCTATGTTAGCCGGTGCTGGTGCAACAATTATCTATACCTTTATTGGTGGTTTTTTAGCAGTAAGTTGGACGGATACTATTCAGGCTAGTTTGATGATGTTCGCCCTTATCTTAACGCCAATTATGGTTATGGTAAATGCAGGTGGTTTTTCTGATGCAATGGTATATATTGAATCACTTAACCCTGATTATACCAATTTATTGGCTCATATGGATTTTATTTCTGTTATTTCCTTATTAGGTTGGGGGCTTGGTTATTTTGGTCAACCTCATATTTTAGCTAGGTTTATGGCGGCTGATTCTCATGAAGTTATGAGAAATGCGCGTAGAATTAGTATGACTTGGATGGTTTTATGCTTAGGGGGCGCAATTACAGTTGGCTTTTTTGGTATTGCCTTTTTTGCTCATCATCCAGATTTAGGTTATTTGATTAATAATGGCAAACATGAACGTATTTTTATTGAGCTATCTAAGTTGCTTTTTAATCCTTGGGTTGCTGGTATTTTGCTTGCGGCTATTTTAGCGGCAGTAATGAGTACATTAAGTTGCCAATTGCTTGTTTGTTCAAGTGCACTAACAGAAGATTTTTATCGTGCATTTTTTAGACCGGAAGCAAAACAAAAAGAGCTTGTTTGGGTTGGCCGTATTATGGTGTTGTTAGTTTCAGTTATTGCTATTTTATTAGCCATTAATCCAAATAATAGCGTACTTGATTTAGTGAGCCACGCTTGGGCCGGATTTGGTGCGGCATTTGGACCTATAATCATATTTTCTGTTTTTTGGTCTCGTATGACTCGTAATGGTGCTTTAGCTGGAATGATAACAGGTGCTGTAACGGTATTGCTATGGCTTAATTTTAATTGGTTTAATCTTTATTCACTTATCCCTGGGTTTGTTTTTTCTTCTATAGCGATTATTATTGTTAGCCTTATTGATGAAAGGCCTAACAATATAGTGGAAGATCATTTTAAACAAGCGTATAAACGTTACCATAACAAAACAGAATAACATTTTATTTAAACTAGAATATAAACGTAATAAATTTAATAGGTAAAATATCATGACAAAAAATGTGATCAAACAACTACAGGAACGTGGGCTGATTGCTCAACTTACCGATGAAAAAGCGCTAGTAGAACAAATTGAGCAAAATTCAATTGCGCTTTATTGTGGTTTTGATCCAACTGCAGATAGTTTACACCTCGGTCATTTAGTCCCATTACTTTGTTTAAAACGATTTCAGTTAGCTGGCCATAAGCCTGTAGCTTTAGTCGGTGGGGCAACAGGATTAATTGGTGATCCAAGTTTTAAAGCGGTTGAACGTAAACTTAATACTGAAGAAACAGTGGTTGAATGGAGTGAAAAAATTAAACAGCAAGTTTCTCCATTTCTTGATTTTAATTGTGGTGAAAATGCAGCCATTGTTGCCAATAACTATGATTGGTTTAGTGGTATGAATGTACTGACCTTTTTACGTGACATTGGCAAGTACTTCTCGGTTAATGCGATGATCAATAAAGAATCAGTTAAACAACGTATTGATCGCGATGAGGCGGGGATCTCATTTACTGAGTTTTCTTATAGTTTATTACAATCTTATGATTTTGCGTGTTTGAATAAATCGCATGATGTTGTTTTACAAATTGGTGGTTCTGATCAGTGGGGGAATATTACTGCCGGTATCGATTTAACCCGTCGTTTACATCAAAAACAGGTTTATGGTTTGACTGTGCCGCTAATCACTAAATCAGATGGTACCAAATTTGGTAAAACAGAAAGTGGTGCAGTATGGTTAGATCCGAAAAAGACAAGCCCTTATAAATTCTATCAGTTCTGGATCAATACGGCAGACGCTGATGTGTATCGATTCTTAAAATTCTTTACATTTATGCCATTAAGTGAAATTGATGCATTGGAAGAAGAAGATAAAAATAGTGGTGTTGCGCCAAGAGCTCAATATGTGCTTGCTGAACAAGTTACGCGTCTTGTTCATGGTGAAGAGGGTCTGGTTGCGGCAAAACGTATTACAGACAGTTTATTTTCTGGTAAATTAGCTGACCTATCAGAGGCTGATTTTGAACAATTAGCTCAAGACGGTATGCCAACGCTAGCCGTTGGTTCGGATGTTGATTTACAACAAGCGATCGTTAATGCACAGTTTGCACCTTCAAGAGGGCAGGCAAGAACGATGATTGAATCTAATGCTATTTCTATTAATGGTGAACGTAATACAACAACAGATTACCGTTTTGCTGATAGCGATAAGCTCTTTAATCGTTATACTTTACTTCGTCGTGGTAAAAAATATTACTGCTTGTTAATTTGGAGCTAATTTCATGAAAAATATTTTATCGATTCAGTCTCATGTGGTATTTGGTCATGCTGGAAATAGTGCAGCTGAGTTTCCTATTCGTCGATTAGGTGTCAATGTTTGGCCTTTAAACACCGTACAATTTTCTAATCATACTCAATATCGCCAATGGACTGGAACGGTAATGTCGGCGTCTCATTTAACCGAGATTGCCGATGGGATCAATGAGATTGGTGAATTAAAACGTTGTAATGCGGTGTTAAGTGGTTATATGGGCTCGCCAGAGCAAGGTAATGCCATTATTGAAATAGTTAAAAAAGTAAAGGCTGTCAACCCTGATGCCATCTATCTTTGCGATCCTGTAATGGGACATCCAGAAAAAGGATGCTTTGTTGCTCCTGGGGTATCTGAATTTTTATGCAATACAGCACTGCCTATGGCAGATATGATGGCACCAAATATCTTAGAACTTGAAGAGCTAAATGGTAAACAACGGATTAATAATGTTGACGAAGCGATTTTAGCTTGCCGTGAGCTATGCAAAAAAGGACCTAAAGCTATTTTAGTTAAACATTTAAGCAGAGCTGGCTATAAAAATGATCGTTTTGAAATGTTGCTTGTAACTAAAGACGAAGCATGGCATATTGATCGTCCATTAGTTGATTTTGGCGTAAGGCAACCAGTTGGTGTTGGCGATATGACTAGCGGGTTATTTTTAGCTAATATTTTACTGGGAAAATCATTGGTTGAAGCCTTAGAACATACTACTTCAGCTGTCTATGCTGTTATGCTTGAAACGTTAAGACAAGATGAGTATGAGTTACAATTAGTGGCAGCGCAACATGAAATTGAAAAACCAACACAATGGTTTAATGCAAAAAAAATTGATTAGTTATAGAATATGTAAAGAAGGTGTTTTACAACGGTTAGTATTAAGTTTATGAGGGGATAATGGACAATATTTCACTAGGAGTGATGCTCACTGATTTACGAGAACAAATGGGATTAACTCAAGATGATATTGCCAATAAAATTCATGTGCGGAAAACGGTAGTTGCTGATATCGAAAAAGACCAATTGCCTCACGCCCCTCTTGTTTTTGTAAAAGGTTATATTCGATCTTATGCCGATATTGTCGGTTTACCTGTTGATCAGTATCAACCTTATATTGATGAGTTAACCCAACAATCTAAATCTCAGCAAAAGAAATACCAAACGCAAGCATTTATAACTAAAAAGCCAGGGAAGCTCCCCTTTATTTTTATTGGATTATTTATTCTTTTTTGTGCTCTCGGTATAACGTTATATTATGTGAATAAAGAAAGTAAAAATAACCTTATTGAAGTAAGCCATTATATTTCACCATCCTCATCTACTCGTGTTAATAGTTAGCAAATTTTCTTATTCTCATACAGACATTTGTCTTAAATCTTGTTAAGATTGCTGGCTAGTTATTTTGTAATATAGTTAAGAGTGTATGAGCCATCAAGATTCGCCAATTTTTAGACGAGAATCTACCCGAATTTATGTCGGTAATGTCCCTATTGGTTGCGGAGCGCCAATTGCGGTTCAATCGATGACAAATACTCGCACCACTGATGTAGAAAAAACCGTAGCCCAAATTCAAGCGCTTGAGCGTGTTGGTGTGGATATTGTGCGTGTTTCCATTCCAACGATGGATGCAGCAGAGGCATTTAAATTTATTAAACAACAATCTAAAGTTCCGCTCATTGCTGATATTCATTTTGATTATCGTATAGCTTTGAAAGTGGCGGAATATGGTGTTGATTGTTTGAGAATTAACCCTGGTAATATTGGTAATGAGTCAAGAATTAGGGCTGTTGTTGATTGTGCCAAAGATAAAAATATTCCTATACGCATTGGTGTTAATTCTGGCTCGCTGGAAAAAGATATCCAAGAGAAATATGGGGAGCCAACCCCAAAAGCGATTGTTGAATCAGCAATGCGCCATGTTGATATACTTGATAGGTTTAATTTTGATCAGTTTAAGGTGAGTGTAAAAGCCTCAGATGTATTTACTGCAGTGGATGCTTATCGATTGTTAGCTAAGCAAATTAAGCAACCATTACATTTAGGTATAACTGAAGCAGGTGGCGTGCGTAGTGGTGCTATTAAATCGGCGATTGGATTAGGGTTATTGTTATCAGAAGGCATCGGCGATACGCTCCGAGTATCTTTAGCCGCAGATCCTGTTGAGGAAGTTAAAGTCGGTTTTGATATATTAAAATCACTGCGTATACGGTCTCGGGGTATTAATTTTATTGCATGCCCAACCTGTTCTCGCCAAGAGTTTGACGTGATTAATACAGTCAATATACTAGAACAGCGATTGGAAGACATTATTACACCAATGGATGTATCTATTATTGGTTGTGTGGTCAATGGTCCAGGGGAAGCATTAGCTTCAACTATGGGAGTTGCTGGAGGTCATAACAAAAGTGGTTTTTATGAAGATGGTGTGCGTATTGGCCGTATTGATAATGAACAGATGATTGATGAATTAGAAGCTAAAATTCGTGCTAAAGCATCCATGTTGAAAAATAGAATTGCAGCAACTGAATTATAATTTTATTAGATAGCGAATAAATAAATGACTGAGAAAAAGATCCAATCAATACGAGGAATGAACGACTTACTTCCAACAGATAGTGCAAGTTGGCAACAGATTGAAAAAATTGTCAAAGGCGTATTAAATAGCTATGGTTATAACGAAATTAGAACACCGATTGTTGAAGATACTGCACTATTTAAGCGAGCTGTTGGTGAAGTCACTGATATTGTTGAAAAAGAGATGTATACTTTTAACGATCGTAATGATGAAAGTATAACGCTGCGCCCAGAACTTACCGCAGGTTGTGTTCGTGCTGGGATTGAACATGGTCTTTTTTACAACCAAGAGCAACGCCTTTGGTATTTAGGACCAGCTTTTCGTTATGAAAAACCTCAAAAAGGCCGTTATCGACAATTTCATCAATTTGGTGTGGAAGTATTTGGACTAGAGGGTCCAAACATTGATGCAGAGCTTATTTTATTAACAGCTCGTTTTTGGAAAGCGCTTGGTATTGAACAATATACCTCTCTTGAGCTTAACTCAATTGGTTCGTTAGAAGCCAGAGCCAATTATCGAAATGCACTCGTTGCTTTTCTTGAACAATATAAAGATAAATTGGATGAAGACTGTGTGCGTAGAATGTATACTAATCCATTGCGCGTACTTGATTCAAAAAATCCAGTTGTACAAGAATTACTAAATCAAGCACCTCAACTATTTGATTATATAGATGATGATTCCAAAATTCACTTTGAAGGTTTATGTCGATTATTGGATAATGCTGGAATCAAATACAATATTAATCAAAGATTAGTTCGTGGCTTGGATTATTATAATCGTACTGTTTTTGAGTGGGTCACAAGCAGTTTAGGGGCTCAAGGTACCGTTTGTGGTGGTGGTCGTTATGATGGTCTGGTTAGTCAACTTGGTGGTCAACCAACACCAGCTGTTGGTTTTGCAATGGGCGTTGAGCGTTTAGTGTTATTAGTTCAGGCGGTTAATCCAACATTAAATTGCGATAATTCGATTGATATTTATATGATATCATCTGGTGATGAGAAGACAATTGCGGCCACACAGAGTGTTGCTGAGCTGTTGCGTGATAGTCTACCTGATTGGCGAATTATGACAAATTACGGTAGTACTAATTTTAAGAAACAATTTGCTAAAGCCGATAGGTTAGGTGCTAAAATAGCTGTGATCATTGGTGAAAATGAACTAGCTAATCATTCAGTAATGATTAAAAATTTACAAACAGGCGAACAAGTTGAAGTTGCACAAAAAGACGTTGTTCAAACTTGCTTGTCAATTAAGTAAAAAATAGGAGAAAAACGTGAGTCATCAATTATCGAGTGAAGAACAACTTGAAGAGATAAAGGGCTTTTTTGCTAAAACATGGAAAATTATGGTTGCGGTTCTTGTGATCGGATTATTCGCTTTTTATGGCTGGCGTTATTGGCAATCTTGTAAAGCTGAAAAAGCGATAGAATCATCAGATAAATATGAGCAATTACTTACTCAATTAGATGATAATAAGCCAGATTCAGTTAATGAATTGGTTTCTTTTGCGAAAGATGACGATACTATTTATAGTGTGTTTGCGAATTTACGCGCTGCAAAATTTTATGTTGAAGTATTAAAAGATTACCCTGGTGCACAAGCATTATTATCTGATGTATTAAAGAAAACCGATTCAGAGCCTGTCAGAACCATTACCCATATTCGTATTGCACGCTTACAGTACCAACAAGGTCAATATCAAGACAGTTTAACATCGTTAAGCAATGTAACGAGCGAAAGTTGGGGCGCTGTTGTTAATGATATCCGTGGTGATGTGTTAGTTAAAATGATGCGTTATGCCGACGCAGTTAACGCTTATAACGTTGCTCTAACTTCTAATCCAACCAAAGATTTAGAAGAAAATATTAAAATGAAGTTGAATCAAACTGAATATTTGCAATCAAAACAACAAGTTGAACAAGAAGCCCAAGCCGCTAAAGAAAAAGCAGAACAAGAAGCTAAGGCAAAACAAGCTGTAACTGACGAAAGTAAAAATTAATTATCCTGCAATAAGGGGCTATACAATGAAGTTATCAAAATATCTTTTTACTGGTGTTTTAATGTTTTCACTTGCTGGGTGCTCTTTATTCGGTGGGGAAGAAGAGATTGTTCAAATTTCACCTTCACCGAAAGTGGATAACCAATTTCCTATCCAACAAGTGTGGAAAAATAGTACGGCTGGCAATACTCATATTTATTCATTATTAGGACCAATTAATTATGATAATGCTATTTACGTTGCCAGTCGTAGTGGACAAGTTAAAGCCATTGATTTAGTTAGTGGTAATATTATATGGGATGTAAATTTATCTCAAAGCACCCTTTTTAGTAGTAAAACCGCACTATTTTCAGGGGGCGTAAGTGCCGATGATAAATATGTCTATGTAGGTAGTGAGCGCGCTGTTGTATATGCATTAGATCGCTTAGATGGTAAAGTGGTCTGGGAAAAGCCTGTAAAAGGTGAAGTGCTTGCTCGCCCTGTATCTTCTCAAGACAAATTAATTATTCATACAGCAAGTGGTATTTTGCAAGGTCTTAATCGTGATACTGGTGATAATTTATGGGATGTTTCTTTCGAAGTCCCTGCACTGTCGTTAAGAGGGAACTCTACACCAACGATTGCCCATGGTGCAGCCATTGTTGGCGATGATAATGGTAGAGTAAATGCTTACTATATTAACGACGGTCAATTAATTTGGCAGCAACGTATTTCTCAGCCATCAGGCTCTACTGAAATTGCTAAATTAAATGATGTTGACTCTAGCCCCGTAGTTGAAGGTAATTTAGTCTATACCGTTGGTTATAATGGTAGTGTTGTTGCACTTGATTTAAGTAATGGTCAGCCTGTTTGGCACAAAGAACTTGGTTCTATTCATAACTTTGCGGTTGATACACATCAATTATTTGTTATTGATCAAAATGATAATGTCCAAGCGATTGCTAAGAATAGTGGGGCTGAGCTTTGGACTCAAACAAGCCTTTTACATCGCCAGTTAACAGATCCTGTTATTTACCAGAATTATGTTGTGTTTGGTGATTTTGAAGGTTATCTATATTGGTTGAATGCTGAAAATGGCGAAATTGTTGCTAAGACAAAAGTAAGTAGTAGTGGATTAATTTCGAAACCATTAGTTGTGGATAATAAAATTATTGTTCAGGCTAAAAATGGTGATATTTACGCATTCACAAAAAAATAAAGTAATTGAGAATAAATATGATACCTGTTGTCGCACTAGTTGGTCGTCCGAATGTTGGAAAGTCGACTTTATTTAATCGATTAACTCGAACTCGAGATGCCTTAGTAGCTGATTTCCCTGGATTAACGCGTGACCGTAAGTATGGGCGCGCAGAGATCAAAGGGCATGAATATATCGTCATTGATACTGGTGGTATTGATGGCACCGAGGATGGGGTTGAAAGCTTTATGGCTGAACAATCCTTACAAGCAATAGAAGAAGCAGATATTGTGCTTTTTTTAGTTGATGCAAGAGCTGGTGCTATGCCTGCTGATCATGCCATTGCTAAACATCTTCGTTCTCGTCAAAAAGCAACATTTTTAGTTGCTAATAAAATTGATGGTATTGATGCTGATAGCGCTATTTCTGATTTTTATAGTTTAGGATTAGGTAACATTCATCCGATTGCAGCAAGTCATGGTCGTGGTGTTAATGTGTTAATCGAAACGGTATTAGATCCTATTTTTCATTTTGAAAATGATCAGCATGAGGTTTTGTCTGATGAGCCTACCGATGATGAGCTTCTTGATGCTTATGATGATGTTGAAGATGATGCTGAGTCACTGATTAACCAGCCAATCAAAGTTGCTATTGTTGGTAGACCGAACGTTGGTAAGTCAACACTCACTAATCGAGTTTTAGGTGAAGAACGCGTCGTTGTCTATGATATGCCGGGTACAACGCGTGACAGTATTTATATACCTATGACACGTGATGATCGTGAATATGTCATGATTGATACTGCAGGTGTTCGTAAACGCGGAAAGGTTACCGAAACTGTCGAAAAGTTTTCAGTTATTAAAACATTACAAGCAATTGAAGATGCTAACGTTGTTATTTTGGTTATAGATGCCAGAGAAGGTATATCTGATCAGGATTTATCATTACTTGGTTTTATTATTAATAGTGGGCGATCACTTGTGATAGCCGTTAATAAGTGGGATGGTTTATCTCAAGATATTAAAGAGCAAGTAAAGTCAACGTTAGATGATCGGTTAGATTTTATTGATTTTGCACGTGTACACTTTATTTCGGCACTTCATGGCAGTGGCGTTGGTAATTTATTTGATTCCATTCAAGAAGCCTATGATTGTGCAACGCGCCGAGTTAATACCGCTTTATTAACCAAGATTATGCAAATGGCGCAAGACGATCATCAGCCACCTTTGGTTCGAGGGCGTCGCGTTAAATTAAAATATGCACATGCGGGCGGTTATAACCCACCAATTGTGGTGATTCATGGTAATCAAGTTGAAGATTTACCTGATTCTTATAAGCGCTATTTAATGAACTACTTTAGACGATCGTTAAAAATTATGGGGTCACCAATTCGAATTCAATTTAAAGAAGGAGCCAACCCATTTGAAGGGCGTAAGAATAGTTTGACGGCTTCTCAACAACGTAAACGTCGCCGTTTAATGAAACATGTACGAGGTCGTAAATAGCTGATGACAACAAAAAAGAGCGTTGATGGTGGTGGGCAAGAAGGTATTTGCCCAAAATGCCATAATAAAATGAGTACTGTGTCGCCACAACATTACGACTGTCCTCATTGCAAACAGCATTACCTAGAACAGTATGTCTGCCCCATTTGCCAGCAGAGTGCTCAAATGGTTAAAGGTTGTGGCGCTATAAACTATATTTGTCACACTGATGGCTTAATCTCCAGCAGTAAAGTGATATTTCATTATTTACCAGAATAGAAAATTGTATCTATATTTAAAGCCATAAGAGGTTATTTTATGCGAATTATTTTATTAGGCGCACCAGGAGCAGGAAAGGGAACTCAAGCACAATTTATTATGCAAAAATACGGTATTTCCCAAATTTCAACGGGTGATATGTTACGTGCAGCGGTAAAAGCGGGTACGCCTCTTGGTTTGCAAGCAAAAGAGTTAATGGATGCAGGTAAATTGGTTACCGATGAGCTTGTTATTGCATTGGTTAAAGAGCGTATTGCGCAAAGTGATTGTGCAAATGGGTTTTTATTAGATGGCTTTCCACGTACCGTTCCGCAAGCAGATGCAATGAAGGCGGCTGGCATTAACGTTGACTATGTACTTGAATTTGATGTGCCCGATGCAGTGATTATTGATCGTATGAGTGGCCGTCGTATTCATGCTGCTTCAGGTCGTGTTTACCATATTCGCCATAATCCGCCAAAGGTTGAAAACATTGATGATGTGACAGGTGAGCCCCTCACCATTCGCAAAGATGATAATGAAGAGATCGTTCGTAAACGCCTTGTTGAATATCATGATTTAACTAAACCACTTATTAATTATTATCAGCATGAAGCAAAAGAAGGACGCACAAAGTATTTCCGTGTTGATGGAACACAGCCTGTCGCTCAAGTAACCGAAGAATTAGCAACAATTTTGGGATAATTCGTTATCAATTAAAAGTGCAAGTGGGTTAACATTATCTTGCGCTTTTTTAATTCATTAGGTTAATTTTTCTATTTATACAACAATAAACTAAAAGCCAATATATCATAAACTTTACTAAAAAAACATTCAGAAAAGCCATTGATTTTATTGAAGTTTTTGTTTCTGGTGAAATATCGATTTTACTCAATTTTTTAGCTATCATATTGATTCAACTAAACCTATTTTATAATCAATAGAGAGCCTTATTTGTGGAAATAAGACTCTATTTTTAATAAAAAATAAAATATTATAAAACCATTCTAACAATATCGATTTCGCTTAATTCTTTATAAAGATTTTCAACCTGATCAATATGAGTGGCATTAATAGTAATTGACACAGAATGATAATTACCTTTGCTACTTGGTTTAATTGATGGCGTATAATCACCAGGAGCGTGGCGTTGAATCACTGATACCACTTTATCTACCAGCTCTGGCTTTGCTTCTCCCATGACTTTATAGGTAAAAGAACAAGGAAACTCTAATAATTCATTTAATTTTGTTTTTTGCATAATTGTATTTTTCTCACTTAATTGGAGCAATGTATCAGTAAGACTACTAAGAATAGTCACTATATATAGGCAATTTAGTCTTCTTCAAGTAATGAAATATAAACATTGCTTTTTAAAGGCTATAATTTGATCTATGATAAGAAAATTCTAACAGCTTGATAAATGTATCTTGCTATTCATTCTCTATAAGGTTAATACAATATGTTATCTCAGCTCAGCGATAAAGAACCTTTCGGAACATTATTAGGTTATGCGCCAGGTGGCGTTGCCATTTATTCTTCTGATTATGAAACATTGGATCGAACCCAATACCCGACTGATGCATCATTTCGTAGCTATTCTGGGTATGAGTATATGGGATATAAATGGCAATGTGTTGAATTTGCAAGGCGATTTTTATTCTTAAATTACGGTATTGTATTTACTGATGTGGGTATGGCTCACGAAATTTTTTCACTACGCTTTTTAAGGCAAGTTGTTAACGAAGCCATTTTACCTTTACAGGCGTATGCTAATGGTAGTAAAAAAATACCAGAAGCAGGATCTTTGTTGATATGGGATGATGGAGGTGTATTTGATAGGACAGGTCATGTCGCTGTTATTACTGAAGTGTTTGAAGATAAAATTAGGATAGCTGAGCAAAATGTAATACATACCCGTTTACCCATTGGGCAACAATGGACGCGCGAACTTAAAATGACAGTGAGCAATGAGGGCTATCAATTACATGATACGTTTGATGACACGAAAATCTTAGGTTGGATGATTCAAACTGACAAAACCGAATATACTTTACCACAACCAACAATTCCTAAGCCTTTACTGGAAATCCACAGTGCTCATATTAAAAATGGAAGCCAATTTGCTAAAAAATGGTTAAATGAATCAGACCCATTAGAAAATGCGTATGTATTAGCAGCAGGTCATGCGATTAGCCATGATGATCAATATCGTTATTTCACCATTTCAGAAAGTGCGGAACAAGAGTTAATTCGGGCAACAAACGAGTTACATTTAATGTATTTACATGCTACCGACAAGGTGTTAAAGGATAATAATTTATTAATTAATTTTAATGTTCCTGAAATATTATGGCCAAGATTACGTCTTTCTTGGCAGCAACGCCGTTATCAAATGATTACTGGACGATTAGATTTCTGTATGGATGAGCGTGGCTTTAAAGTTTATGAATATAATGCCGATTCGGCCTCTTGCCATACGGAAGCGGGGCATATTTTACAAAAATGGGCAATCCAAGCGGGATTAAACCGAGGAGCTGATCCTAGTTGTGGCCTACTTAATTCTTTAGCTAACTGTTGGGTGCATAGTGATGCCGAACCTTTTGTTCATATCATGCAAGACAATGATAGTGAAGAAAATTATCATGCACTATTTATGCAAAGTGCCCTTACTCAAGCTGGATTTAGTAGTAAGATTTTACGGGGCCTTAATGGGCTATGTTGGGATAAACGTGGGCGGCTTGTGGATGATGAAGGCCGTCAAGTAACTTGTGTCTGGAAAACATGGGCTTGGGAAACGGTTTTAGAACAGCTTCGAGAAGAAAGTGAAGCACAAGTTGCTGGATTACCTATTCGTACAGGGCATCCAGAAAATGCTGTAAGATTAATTGATGTATTGTTACGGCCAGAAGTGTCTGTTTTTGAGCCATTATGGACGGTTATTCCAAGTAATAAAGCTATTTTACCTGTGTTATGGTCATTATTCCCTAACCACCGTTACTTATTAGAATCGACTTTTGAACTTAATGAAAACCTAATTAAAAAAGGTTATGCTATTAAACCGATTGCAGGACGGCGGGGTAGCAATATTGAATTAGTCAATAGTAAAGAACAAGTGCTTGATAAAACACAGGGTAAATTTGCAAAACAAGAAAACATCTATCAAGAATTATGGTGTTTACCTAAGGTCGATGATCGGTATCTACAGTTATGTACTTTTACTGTTGGTGGGCATTATGGCGGTGCTTGTTTACGGTCAGATCCTACATTGGTTATAAAAGGTGAAAGTGATATGCAACCATTACGCGTTTTAACGGATGATGAGTTTATAAAGTGAATTTTTGTAGAGAGGTTTCGGATAATTCATACGTTTTAGTATAAAACAGAAATAATAGCAATTGCGCTTATTGGATAAAATTAACCGGATAATCGCGTGGCTTTTTAAAATAATTTTTATATAACCTATTATTTTTTATAATGAATTGTTTATGTTTTGATTCAAAAAACAGACGAAAAGCTCATAATATCGGCTAGCAAACCAATTACAACATTCAAGCTTTTCTGTTAGAATTGATATAATCCTATAAAAAGATAAATAAAATTAAGGAATAAAAAGGAATATATGGCAAATACATTACTTCGAAGTGGTGATATCAAAGATTTCAAAATGTTAGGACATGATGGTAAGGCTGCCTATCTCGTTGCAACTCAAATCCGCGAAATGTTTAGAGTTAAATTAGGTAAACAATATGCTGATTGTTTAGCTATTCCCCAACGTAATGATCAAGGCAATATTATTGATTGGTATATTCCTTTTGACTCAGACCAGCCTGATGGCCAATATTATATCGTACCTTGGAGCTCTGCTAGCGAGTCTGAGCAAGAATCAGCACTAACATTGCTTAGAGAATTTGAACATAAAGTGATGAATTTCGGTAAGCAACTAGCGAGTAATCCTAATTTAGAGGGAGATCAACTCCTTTTTAGCCGCCTTATTTATGACCCCAAAAATAATGCCGACAGCGCTGAGCCTAATTTGATGGCGATACGTTTTCCAAGTAATCAATTTGTTTATATCGTTAATGACAAACCTGTCATTACTTTTTGGGGATTTGTTTATCCGCAAACGCCTCAAGTTAAGTCTCCATTCTATTGTTTAGAGCCCGCAAAAAAAGTTACATCAACAGCAACGGTGCCTCCAGCTCAGACACCTATTAATAATAAACCATGGTGGAAGCGTTGGTGGATATGGTTACTGGGATTATTACCTTTATTGTTACTTTTGCTAGCATTGTTTTTACTACGTGGTTGTTGGTTAAAACCTGAAATATCGATTAATCCAAATTTGTCTTTAGAAAATGCTCCAATTAATCAAGCAGAAAAAAATGAACAACAATATGAGAAAAAGCCTAACGTTGCATTAAAAACTGAGCCAAAAGATGTGGTTGTAGACAATCAGTTAGGCGCGATCAATAACGTTATACCAAATGACACAACTTTAGGCGATACAAATAATGTTAATCGTGTTCCTACTAATGCTGATGCAACTGGCGATTCGGTTGATCATCCTGTACCAGTTGATAGCACAAATGATGATAAGAATACTCCAAAACCAGATGCTAAAGATAATGAAAATGGGACGGTACCATCTCCAGATCTGGATAAAACTGATGGAAAGGATGAAAAATCCAATGTTCCCGATCCGGATCAAAAAGATAATATTGAAGAGAAAAATAGCCAAGATGGCACTGACCAAACGACTTCTCCAACCGATAAAAATAATAAATCAGATTCGACTTCAGCTGCTGATCAGGCTGACCATTTAGCTTTGCCTACTGATGCAATCAAGCAAGGAACCACCGATTTCTTAAATGGTCAATGGTCTGCAAACGGGGGGATCCAAGATAAAGCTACTGGTAAGCCATTGCAATTAAGTTATAACTTTAATGATGGCAATGGTGAAGTGACTATAACACGTAGTGATGGTGTAAAATGTACAGGTAATGTTAGCACTGGCATTAAAAACGCTAATTTAGATATAACAGGTAACACTGAGGCTGTTTGTAGTGACAATACCAAATATCAATTACCAAAAATTCAATGTACACAAGGCAAGGATAATAAAGCCAATTGCCAAGGAATTTATAATAATGGGACTGCATTCCCAATAACGATGAAAAAACAATAAAGGTTGTATATGCTTCCAGAATTACGCAATTATGGTCAAGAAGTGACACTTATTATGAATAGCGGTATTCAGTTTCTTGACTTTGCTCTTAAAATTGATTGGAAAGATAACTATTGGCGCAATAGAGTTAATGGTAACTTTATTGATCCCTCCGAAAGTGGCGCACTGATTAGATTGATTGAAGATGTGGATAATGGTCAATTTTTTTCGCCAGATAATCCGACATTTGCCGTTAATCCAACACAAGAAATAAGTGTTGAGCAATCGTTAAAATTATACGACGGTATTTGGTTACCTGTGCCTGTTTTACGCTCAATACCGCCTGAACGCTTTGATAAAGGTCCTCATAACTGGAGCCGAGTTCGAATTGTTAGTATTCCTGAGGGGGAAGATCCCGATGGTAATACACATCGAATCACTTTTGCTTTTGATACAAAAGTGTTTGCTAATTTACAAGATGTGGCTTACCTTGCACCAACCGAAAATGATGTAATGACTGGCGCCGTATTTAGTTTAGCACATCGTTCAGATCACATTTCCTGGTATTTAGAACTAAAATGGATCACCAATTGGTTAATTGATCTTTTTCAAGAGTTGGCGGGAGATCCCCAGCGCTTAAAAATTCACAGAGATGATCTTAATATAGAGATGAAAAACAAAGCTTATTATGGTCATTATCTTAATATCATCCATTTACTTGCCGACTCATTACATTTACCAACAATTAAAATTGTCTCAAATACTAAAAATGATTTGGTGAAATCAATTCCTGTTGACATGATTTTAGATGTAGGAAACTCTCGCACTTGTGGGATTTTAATTGAAGATCATGTTCAAGATAAAGATAGTTTAAACCATCGTTATGAGCTTGAAATTCGGGATTTAACGCAACCAGAGCATATTTATAATGAACCATTTGAAAGCCGAGTAGAATTTTCCCAAACCTTTTTTGGTAAAGAGCATTTTTCTTTGCAAAGTGGGCGACGAGATACGTTTCGTTGGCCAAGTATTGTTCGTGTTGGTCAAGAAGCAAGCCGGCTTGCCAGTAGGCGGGAAGGTAATGAGGGGGCCACCGGGCTTTCAAGTCCAAAACGTTATTTGTGGGATCAAGATAAATACGAACAAGGTTGGCGTTTTAACTCTCATTATGTCAAAAGCGATCATGAACCGTTTGCAACCGCAGAGCCTTTTTCAAGTTTAATTAATGAATATGGGGAAGCGTTACACATTCTTAGCAATGATATTCAAGAAGAATATGATCGCAAAATGCCCGTTTTCCACCCAAAATATTCTCGCAGTTCTTTGATGACATTTATGCTCTGCGAAGTATTAATGCACGCATTAATGCAAATCAATAGTGTTGCCCAACGTAATAAACTTGAACATGCTAAAACACCGCGTAATTTACGTTCAATTATTTTAACGATTCCTCCAGCGATGCCTAAGCCTGAACAAGCTATATTCAAAAGCTGTGTATACCAAGCAATCGGCTTAGTTTGGAAAAGCCTTGGTTGGGATAGTTCAGATGATAATATTGACTTCAATAATCCAGAGCAATTACAAAGTGTTTGGCCAAATATTCCTGAAGTTTATATTCAATGGGATGAAGCAACGTGCGGTCAAGTTGTGTACCTTTTTAATGAGACACAAAATAATTATAATGGACGTAGTGAAGAATTTATTGCTTCCATGATTCGCCCAGACAAAGAAAATAAACAAAAACTGACCATTGCAACGGTTGATATCGGCGGTGGTACAACCGATTTAGTCATTAATGATTATCAATTAGACTACGGCGTCAGTGCGCAAACCAATAGCAGTAATGCCTATATCGTACCCACACAACGTTTTCGTGATGGATTTAAAGTTGCTGGCGATGATATCTTGCTTGATATTATCCAAGATACCGTGTTAACGGCTTTAACAAATGGCTTAAAACAAGCGGGCATTGCTGACCCGAATCCAATTTTATCCACAATTATTGGTTCGCAACAACTATCTATACAAGATGCAGTATTGCGTCAGCAACTTACTTTACAGTTATTTACGCCTGTTGGCTTACAAATATTAAAAGCGTATGAGCTTTACGATCCGTTACACGCAGAACAACATGTGTATCGCTCTACCTTTAGGGAATTATTACACCATAACATTATGACGGATAACGTGCTTAGTTTTATTAATGATCCAATTAAGCGCGCATTAAACAATCCTGATTTTTCGGTGCTTGATTTAACTATCGAAATTAACTTAAAACGTATTCATTATTTGTTTATTCGTGGTGATTATTACAATATTTGTAAAACCTTTGATGCACTATCGGAAATTATTAGCTGTTATCAATGTGATGTGCTTTTATTAACTGGTCGCCCTTCGCGTTTACCGGGTATTCAAAGTTATTTTCGATCACGGTTATCAATACCTGCTGGGCGAATTTTACCATTACATGGATATCACACTGGTAGTTGGTACCCATTCCATAAACAAGAACGTATTGATGATCCTAAAACGACAGCCGCAGTGGGAGCTATGCTGTGCTTTTTAAGCAAGAATTTACGATTACCTAATTTCTATTTTAGATCATCTAATATGGATTTATATTCAACTGTTAAATACATTGGGCTGCTAGATAATCTGAATATGATTAAAAAGGAAAATGTCTATTACCAAGATATTGACTTGGATAATCCTGATTATGATTTTCCTGAACTATCATTTGAAATTAGAGGAACCACAAGGCTTGGATTTAGGCAGCTTGAAGTTGACCGTTGGCCTGCATCGCCTATCTATATTTTGACAATTGAAAATAGTGACGTGGCTAAACGATTGAGTTCTGAAGGTGTGGTGTTACAAGTGACTTTAGGTATAAAGAACAAACAAAAAATGGTTGAAAATTTTTATATTAAAGATTTAAAAGCCTCTGACGGGCGGGCTTGTAATAAAAATCAGGATATTAAACTCAGCTTAAACACAATGGTTAACTCTGGTTTAATTAGTGCACAATATTGGCTTGATAGTGGAATGATAAAACGATGAATAACTTAAATGAACAACTTCCTAAATCTTGGGATCAGGTCTATCAAGCGTCCGCAAAGGCTATTGAATGGGTGCATCAAACCCGTCATTCATCCAAACGTTTAAATAGTGAAGCCGATAATTTAATTCTGGATTTGCGTCGTTTGCGTAATAGTGCAAAACGATTAGGTGATGTCTCTGCCAAATCTGTTGCAGTTGGTTTTTTTGGGTTATCACAAGCGGGCAAATCTTATCTTATTTCAGCATTAGCCGCTGGTGAAAATGGTAAACTTGAAACCATTGTGGATAATGAAGTTCTCGATTTTATCGATCACGTTAACCCAGTCGGAAGTGGCAAAGAGGCAACAGGCCTTGTTACCCGCTTTAGCCGTATTGCCAAAGGTGGCATACCTAACTATCCATTAGAATTGAAATTATTTAAAGAGATAGAAATTGTCAAAATCTTGATAAATGCTTACTTTAAGGATTTTGATCAACAAAAAGTCTCCAATAAAATTGAGTTAGTACAGCTAAATCAGTTGATTCAACGTTTAGAAACTAAAAAACAGACCAGTTATGTAGGCGGTGTTAACGAAGACGATATTGTTGATCTTTATGATTACTTATCTGAAAACTTTGGTAATTCCCTTGATGAGTTGAAAGGGGGATATTGGGAAAAAGTCATCCTTTTGCTCCCTTACTTACCAATAGCTGAGCGAGGGGAGTTATTGGCTATTTTGTGGGGTGGGCTTGCTGAGCTCACTACAATTTATACTCAATTAGCCACAACACTATCGAGTTTAGGTCATGTTGAAACTGTGTATGCGCCACTTTCTGTATTAGTTAAAGATAATAATGGCACTAAATCACAAATTGACAGTATTATGAATGTTGATATTCTTGAACGATTGAACACTAATAAAGATTCATCAGTGACCATAACGCCGTTCAATGGAGTGCCGACAGATATCTCTTTAGCTCAACTGGCTTTTCTAACCGCTGAATTACTCTTCCCTTTAGTTAATAAAACCAGAGTGCCAACCTTTGAAAACGTCGATTTGCTCGATTTTCCTGGATATCGTGGTCGCTTAAACTTGGTTTCAGTTTCAGATGTTAAAGAAGGTAACCCTATTGCTCAGCTTTTATTGCGAGGCAAAGTTGCTTATCTTTTCGAAAAATACACAGATAGCCAAGAAATGAACGTGCTAGTTGTTTGCACACCGTCAGATAAACAATCTGATGTTAATGATGTGGGTCCCGTTCTTGAGCGTTGGATTGATAAAACTCAAGGTGAAACTGCTGAAAAAAGAGCCACTAAAAAAGCGGGTTTATTATGGGCGATCACTATGTTTGATAAACGCATTGGTACCTCATTAACACTATCAGAAGATAATCTTAAAAATAGTTGGGGTAAAGGTGGTTTGCTACAACAAACTATTTTAGAACGCTTTGGTAGTTATGATTGGCTAAGTAACTGGTCCAACGAGCATAAATTTAATAATGTCTTTTTAGTTCGCAAACCTGGATTTGATGTGCCATTTTTAAATGTCGATTCAAAAACTTGCCAAGAACAAGCTTATAATGAAAATTATCAAGATAAAATGAATGTATTAAGAAGCACATTTATTCAAAATAGTGATATTAAAGAATATGTTTTTCAGCCAGAGGAAGCGTGGGATGCTATGCTAAAACTCAATGATGGCGGTATAGGGCGAATTAGTCAATACTTAGAACAAGTTGCTATAACTGAAGTTAAACAACAGCGGATTGTTGAACAACTTAATGAAAAAATTGATTACATTATTAATATGCGTTTTGATACTTGGTATCAAGCAGATAGTAATGAAGAGCTCGTTAAGAAAAAACAAGTTATCGCTAATGTTGTTAAAGAACTACAAAATAAAGCTTTATTATTAGGCGAACTACTTAAAACGTTTGAATTACCCGATCAAACAATTCGAGCACTTTATCATTCTAATACGATAGAAAATGAAACACAGCAAGATAGTAATGATAATTTGTTAGATAATTTATCAAATGATTTCGGATTAAATGCGGATTTTGAACTATTTTCTGATGTGAATTCATCGTTAACTACCAAACAAGCAACTATATTAACAACAGAATCAAAGTTTGCAAAAACGGTTTTTTCGGCATGGTTAGAGCATTTAAGAAATATCGTTTTAGATAAACATATTTTACAGTTTTTTGGAATTACTCAAAAATCACTTTCTTTTATTATAGAAGAACTTATTACTGCTGCGAATCGCATGAAACTTGAAGCAAGTTTAAGTGAGCATATTTTGAATAATGAAAATATGGGTAGTAAACGTGATGATCTTGAGTCTAGGCAAATCAGTACTATTCATAATTTACTGGCAGACTTTATTGCTTGGTTAGGTTTTATTCAAGGTCAAGTAACTGATATACCAATGAGCAAAGTTAATCAAGGTAAGCCAATATTTTCTTCACCATTAAGTGAATTTAATGTTCAATCATCGCATTCATTACCAAAGCTAGACGATAATACTAAAAATTATTCTCAGTATGCGATCTTTGATTGGTTTATTGCTTTTGCGGTGCTTGCGCAAGAAAATGTAGGTCACCATGCAGGGCGAGAAATTAGTCAAGAACAAAATAGTCGATTAGGTGAAATTCTTGGCTTTTTCAAGCAATCGCAGATTAATTAAAAATAAATAATAACGTATTGACTAAATATAGTAAATGAGCCTTTTTGAATAAAAGGCTTATCACTCGATAGAGTGAATGATGCTCAAAGTTTGGGTATAAAATAGAGGATATCATGGCATTAAGAATTGAATTAGATGGTTATAAACCCGGTGTTGCGAAGTTTTTAGCTCAAAAATGGAAAGGCAGTTCTGAAATTGATATGCTTATACAACGTAATCAGGATGGGTACTATTTATCTGATTTGAATCAGTGGGCTCCTGAAAAAAGTTGGCATACAGTTGAAAATATGTCTGTAGACAATGAACAGCTAACAGGGCAAGTCAGTGAATGGTTGGTTGACACTTTGTTGTCACAGGGAAATCAGGTTCGTTTTCTTATACAAATTCGTGATAAACAAAATGAGAATTATATTGATGGCGGGGTTGTTAGTATTGCTGACACCGTGTTTGCATCAACGGCATTAAATGTGCAGGCAGCATTACCTAATGACGAACCAGTTATAGCAAAACCAGAATTAGCAAACGAATCTATTGTTGAAGAAGAGACGCCATTAATTGAAGAGTCCAGCATGGATACTGAGAAGACAATGCTGGCTGAACCTGTTGAAACGGAAACAATACCAGAGCCTGAACCTGAAATACCGCTTGAATCGGTTAAACCGAAAAGTCGCTTAGGATTAATCGTTGCTATTATAATTGGTTTTATGATGTTAATCGGGATTGCTTTTGCTACTTGGTATTTTTTCTTTTTCAAAAAGCAATCACAACCAATAACATCGGTGCAAATTAGTGCCCAATGCAGTTTAAATAATGGTTTTACCAATGACTTAACTTTTATTCAACAATGTTTACAAACCAAGCCAGAAGTCGATGCAATTATTCAGATAATTACTGAAGCTAAAAAAGCTGAAAAATGTAATATTGCTCAACGATTATATGCAAATCAAGCTCAGCAAAATGCGAAGATTGCTATACTTTATGCTAAAGAGTACGACGAGAAGTTTTATGAAAATAATAGTTGCTTTAAAGCAGATAAAGAAACCGCTATTTATTGGTATGAAACATCTTTGAATCATGATCCTGATAATACCTTAGCCAAAAATCGCTTAGCTGAATTGCAAAAATAGTGAGGAAAGGATATGAAAAAAATAGCAATTTCAAAACTCGTTATTGGTCTAAGCCTCGCTTGTGTACCTTGGATAGCTTCGGCAGCTGAACCGCTCAAACAAGAAGGTAAAAAAACCTTATATCAGCGTGTATTAAGCACACCAACGTGTGAATTAAAAAATAATATTACAGATCCTACCGGCAAATCTGTGCCAGCATTTTCACGCTATTATGTTTATGAACGTAAAAACGACAATAATCAGCAATGGCTTAAAGTTGGGCCTGATTCTTATGGAAAAGCGATAGGTTGGATTAATAATTCATGTGCAGTTGCTTGGAATATGCAAATGACATTAGTTTTTACAAACCCTGTTGATCGTGATCCTTTGTTATTTTTCAAAGATAAGGCTGCATTAACCGCTATTGTTGATGCTGATAAGCCAGAGGTTTTATTAAAGCCTATTCGTGACACGTTAAAAGCCAATAAGCCAGCTTCAGATGTGGTTGCTCAAGAGCCTAAAGAGTTTGTTGATTTTAAAAGTAACTTCTATTTATTACCTATTTTACAAGGTGAAGAGGTTATGAATGGGCAAGGTTTTTATGAGCGAGTGCTAGAAGTAGCATCAGTAAGTAAACAGGATTCATTGGTAAAAAATAATACAAAACCAGCTAATGGCCAAACTACTGATGATAGCACTAATCAAGTTGCTCCATTTAAAGCCGCCATTGTGTTTGTTATTGACTCCACTATTTCAATGGATCCTTATATTTCAAGAACTAAAGAAGCGGTAACGCGAGTTTATCAGCACATTGAAAAAGAAAATTTACAAGATCAAGTTAAATTTGGATTGGTTTCATTTCGATCGAGTTTAAAGGCCTCGGATAAACTTGAATTTGTTTCTAAACTTTTTGCCGATCCCAATAAAGTGAAAGATAAAGAGGATTTTAAACAGCTAAGCGCTTCGCTTAAACAAGCTTCTGTATCAACCGCATATTTTGCCGAAGATTCTTATGCTGGGGTTGCTCAAGCATTAAATGATATTAATTGGAATAGCTTTGGCGCGCGTTACATGATTTTGATAACAGATGCTAGTGCAATTCCCGGTGATGATAAACTTTCTAGTACAGGAATGGATGCTGCGCAATTAAGACTTGAAGCTCAGCATAAGGGCGTCGCTATTTACGCACTACATTTAAAAACGCCAAGTGGTGAAAAAGATCATCAGATTGCTGCAACGCAATATTCGGATCTAACTTATAATGATTTCATTCATAAATCGCTTTATTATCCTGTTAATGCGGGAGATATACATCAGTTTGGCCAAAAAGTTGACTTGCTGGCAAAAGCCTTATCAGAACAAGTTAAGCTTGCGTATAAAGGCGAGGCTTCTGTCGGCAATGCACTTAATGCAAAAGATGATAATTCTGATATGTTAAAAGATGCATTGCTACTCAGTAAGGCCATGCAGTTAGCTTATTTAGGCGATACCAAAGGGACTAAAGCGCCAACCGTTTTTAAAGCGTGGATTGCAGATAAAGATTTCGCTAAACCGACGATTCCAACAGCCGAGCCTCGTATATTATTAACTAAATCGCAACTTAGTGATTTGAGTGATATTGTCAGCAAAATTGCTAATGCGGCTAATGATGGGTTAATTTCAGCCGATGATATGTTTTCCCAGCTTCGCTCTGTTGCTGCTGCAATGGGGCAAGATCCAAGTAAATTAAAATCAGATTCGGTGACCAAAATTGCTGATTTAGGTCTGCTTGGTGAATATCTAGATAACATTCCATATAAAAGTGATGTGACAGGGCTTGATCAAGATACTTGGAAAAGCATGAGCGGGCTTGAACAAGAAAAATTTATCCGTAATTTAAATAGTAAAATTCGTTACTATCAAAAATGTAATGCCGATGTCGATCGTTGGATTTCATTAGCCGAAGGTAGCGACCCTCGCGAAAATGTTTATCCTATCCCATTAGAAATGTTGCCTTAGACATATGTTAACTATTAAGCAGTTATCTATTTTACGCTCAACAGGTAAATCCTTTTTTAGTGTTTGCCTGCCTGAGCTAACCGTCAAAGCTGGTGAAGTTGTTGTTATTCAGGGCGATAGTGGTGCAGGCAAAAGCACATTACTTGAAATGGTAGGAATGATTTTAAAACCAGATGAAATTGGCCACTATAGATTGATTGTTGATAATTATGCAATCGACATTGCAACGCTAATCGAGCAAAACCAGCTTGATAAGCTGGCTGATATTCGAGCTCAGTATTTGGGTTTTATGTTACAAACAGGTGGATTACTGCCTTTTTTGACTGTTCGTGATAACATTTTATTATCATTGAAGTTATTACAAAAAAAAGTGGATAACAGCCGGTTTGATTATTTAGTGCAAAAACTTAAAATTGACCATTTGCTAAATAAATATCCTAAACAGTTATCTATTGGTGAAAGGCAACGTGCTTCTTTTATTCGTTCCATTATTCATAAACCGGCGTTATTACTTGCCGATGAGCCAACCTCGGCATTGGATCCCTATAATGCAAGTTTACTTTTTGATTTAATTATTGAGCAAGCTCAGCAAGACAATATTGCTGTGATGATTGTAACGCACGATTGGCAACGCATTGCAAGCAAAGGGTTATTTACTTTATCAGCTAACTTAACTTCCCCTCAATTCTCAGTATTTTTACCATTACAAGATAAGGTGTAAAAAATGACTAAAGCAATATTAAAATGGTTACTTGTTACTCGCTTATCTTTAGCTGACTTATGGTATGACAAAAAAGTTTCGTTTTGTATTATCGCCTCGGTGATCTCAGTGATTACGCCATTATTATTGTTATTTAGCTTAAAATATGGTGTGGTTTCTCAACTTAGAGAACAATTACTTAATGATCCACAAAATTTAGAAGTCAAAATCGTTGGTAATTTACAATTCACGAGTGAAATGTTTGAGTGGATAAAAAAACAGCCTGAAACGGCTTTTGTTATTCCTCTAACACGCTCATTAAATACACAAGCTGATTTAATGAAAGATGCGAGTCATTTTGTGAATAATGCCGAAATTATTCCTACGGCTACAGGTGATCCAATAACAGAAGCTACGCCTTTACTTAATAATAAAAATCAAATTATATTAAGTGCATTATCGGCAGAAAAAATGCAAGCAACTATCGGTAGTCGTGTGAAAATGGTGATAACAAGGCAGCTTGATGGAAAACTGGAAAAAGGCATAACCACATTAGATGTGGTAGGTATTATTCCCGAGAGTCGTTATAGTCGAGCAGCTGCTTTTATTTCTTTAGATTTACTTATTGCCATGGAAGATTTTTATGATGGCTACCAAAGTGATATTTTTTTAACGTCTACTGGGCAATCAAATCCGCCAAAACATACTTCGTTTGCGCGAGCCCGTATTTATGCCAATTCACTAGATAATGTCGCCCCATTAGCGTTTAAATTACGAGAAAAAAATATAGAAACGCGTACACAAGCTAATGCGATTGAAAACATGCAAGCAATCGATCGAGTGCTCAATTTTATTTTTAGTGTCATTGCAATTACAGCTGTTTTAGGGTGTATTTTGTCATTTACAGGGGCATTTTTATCAAATATTGAACGTAAACGTAAAGATATTGCCTTTATGCGATTACTTGGATTTCGTTCAAAAAGCATTATGCTTTATTTAATCAATCAAGCAATGATTTTAAGTTGTTTAGCTTTTGTTATCTCTTGTGTGCTTTTTGGATTAGGAAATAGTGCCTTTAATTTAGTTTTAGGTAAAAATTTGATTTCACAATCCGTGGTGAGTCAATTACAATTTTATCATCTTATCGTTGCTTTTTTACTGACTTTATTTATATCAAGCGGCGTTGTGGTTATAGGAGGGCGACGTGCTATTAAAATTCAACCAGCAGAAAGCTTACGTGAAGCATAGTTATTCCCAATGTATTCGATTGGCTTATTGGGGATTGGCTGCAATAAGCTTACTTCCCTCATTAAGCTTTGCTGAGCCTTGGGACAGTAAATTTTATAATCCCAAACCAGCCAAAGATGATGTCATTTTACCCATGCCGTGTGACGGTAGTTTAGTGATGAAAAAGGTATTTACTCCTACCAATAAATCGTTAGATGATGTCAAAGTTATTTTAGGAAGTAATCAAAAAGAACTTGGTTTTGCTGAATATGCGACACCCAACTATATAGCAGGAAGTTTTTCTGATGCAGGTAAAGAGCGGTACTATTTGATAGGTAAATATGAAATTACCGTATTGCAATATCAATCTGTAATGAATGACACCTGCCCAATGCCTAAAGTGAACCTCTCTTTTCCTATCACTGATATTAGCTGGTTTGATGCTATAGCTTTTACGAATAAATATAATCGTTGGTTAATTGAAAACCGGTCAAAGCTAAAATCAATTAGTTTGCCTAATGGTTATGTCCGTTTACCGAATAATACCGAATGGGAATATGCCGCACGAGGTGGTTCGAAAGTAACTGAATCAGAATTTCGTGAATCACGGTTCCCAATGATGGGGAATTTGGAAAATTATGCGTGGTTTTCTGGTGCCAAGTCGGCTAATGGAAAATTACAACTTATTGGACGGCTTGAACCTAATCCGTTAGATTTGTTTGATATCTTAGGTAACGCAAGCGAAATGATGTTTGATTCGTTTCGAATGAATAAACTCGATCGCTATCATGGCCAACAAGGCGGTATGACGGTTCGTGGTGGTAGTTATTTGACACCTGAATCATCAACTACCAGTGCTTTTCGTACCGAAAAACCTTTTTATGATGATAAAGGTGCTTATAAGAGTAAAGATGTTGGGTTTCGTTTGGTTTATACAACAGAAGTGATTAATTCTAGTGATAAAATCAAAGAGTTAGAAAAAGAATGGAACCAATTAGGTAGCGAAACGGAAAGCTCAGAAAATGCTAATGTTGTTAGTGAGCTTGAAAAAATCACCAAACAAGTGGAAGACGAGAAAACAAAAAAAGAATTAAATCAACTTAATACACTGTTACGTAGTGCTAACCAAGCTCGTGATGAACAACGAGATCGATCCATTCAGTCAGCATTACAGTTAGGTGCATTTTTGTGTGCGAATGTTTCAGATTTAAGCAGTAAATTTGAGTATAATGACAATTTATATAGAACAATGGCTAATGAAGTTTGTGATCCAAAAGAAAGCGATACTTTAGATGATGACAATATGTGTTCAAAAGTGAAGCTAGATAATTTGAAACAAGTTGTTGATGAGTCTAAAAATGCTCGGGACTTTATATTGAAATATTATTCCGATACTATTGTTAATACTGCGTCAAATTACGAGAAAATTACTATTAATGATCAAGTTAACTCTACTCAATTTATTTTAGAAAATAGTGGCAAAGCTAATATGAGTGACTATTTAAAACTCTATTTCAAACATATTAATCAATATATTGAATCGGGGAAAATTGCGAGATCAGCTTGGCTACAAACATGCAATGAAATAAAAGGAAAAAGATGATGAATAAAATTATAGTAACGCTGTTTTTGTGTGTATCGCTTATTTTAACTGGCTGCCAAGGCGGAGGAGGAGTCAGCTCTAGAAATGCCGACCCTGCTTTAACAAAAAGTAACACAGCTAAGTTTTTTAGTAAATCAGCATGGCAGTCTTGTGCTGTTGGCGCGGGTTTAGGCGGTATTGGTTGTATGTTAGCAGGTGGAAAAGCTGGCGTTTGTATTGCATCAGCTGCGGTTGGTTGTGGTGTGATGATGGGCGCTAACTATTATCTTGACAGTAAACGAGCTGAATATGCTAATGCCGAAATGCGCCTTGATGTTTACATCCAAGACATTCAACAAAATACTTACGAAGTTCAAGCAGTAACCGAAACAGCTAAAGCTGTGTTGAATAAAAATTTAGCGACTCTTAAAGTGTTAAATAATCAAATCAAAAAAGATACGTTAAATAAAAGACAAGCTAAAAATGATTTAACGCAAATTGATGCTAATATTGCCTATTTAAATGATAAATTAAAACGCATGAGAAAAGTTGAAAATGATTGGGTTTTAATCTCTTCTCAAGAACAACAATCAGGCGTTAATGTATCAAAACTCGATAAACAAATAAGTCAATTACATAAACAAATTACAGTGCTTGAAAATCAAATTAATCTTGTTACACAACAACGTTCAGCAGTTAAGGTTAGCTAATTATGAAAAAAACACATCTTCTATTACTCAGCCCGCTTATTTTTTTAGCTGGTTGTTCAACAACTCCCGAACAGTGCGATCCGACTAATACTAACATTGGTATTATGGATAAAATTAGCTGTAATTATTCAGGAAATTACCAAGCTCGGATCGATCAGAAAAAGCAAATTCTGGAAAATGAAGTAAGAGCGAATCAGCAATTTAAAGAAATCTATGCGACAATTGAAAAACAGAAAAACGATACCTCATTAAGTGTTAAACAAAAACAAGCGCAACAACAAAAATTGAAAAATGATTTAACTAAATTAACAAACGAAGTTAAACAAAAGGCTAAAGGTCGTGATGATCTACAAGCTCAAGTTAAAGACATTGAACAGCAACTAAAAAAAGCTAACAATTCAAATAATTCACAAATTGAAAAGCAAGTTGAGTTAGAAACGTTAAACAAAAAACTTCAACAGTTGCAAAAGGCATTAAATATATAAATTTTTGTTTAATCGCTTTTTTATAACAGTAGAAGAAATAAAAGGAAACAGTTACGCAATGCAGCGAATAGCAAGGTTTATGTGTGATCATAATAATTCCGAAAAGATGTCTTTATTAGATCAATATAATTCTTTGCTAGCGCTGCTAGAGCCACATTTAACCGAGCGTACTTTTTCAATTTTAGCTATACCGAGATTGATTAACGATAATCAATATATTGGTTGGTATACCCTTTTAGAAGGGCAAGCTGTCTTATTGAGTGAGATTTGTAATCAATCACAGAAAAGTAAGATAGAAAAAACATTGCAAGATCGTATTAACGATATCGAAGCAGTGGTTAAGTCAATGCCAATAACTGCTGAGCAGCAAGGATTTATTTCATCATGGTTACCTAGAATTAAAAGCTTAGGTAACCCTATTTATGTTATTAATGACGAACCCGTTATCATTAATAACTTTGAAGATCCGATTTTGCCTCCCGCGCCACCTCCTGTTATTCCACCAAAACCATTTTGGCGCTGGTGGCATTTTTTACTTTTAGCTTTATTATTGCTTGGTTTGTTTGGCCTCCTTTGGTATCTATTTTGCCCATATGAAAAACAAAAGCCTGCGGCTCAAGTTGCTGAACCAGCCATTACTCAACCAGTAGAAGAAAAGAAACCAGAACCTGTTGTGGAACCCCGCAAAGAAGAAGTTGAACCAGTTGTAAAATCAACATCAGAGCCAACTTCAAAGCCAACGGTCGTTGCACCTAAGAGCTGTATCGCCCGTGAAGAGATTGTCAGTAACAGTGACGCACCTAAAATGGTTATGATATTTGATAATTCAGCATCAATGATGTTTACATTGATGGAGTCTCAAGCAGCTATTAATAAATTCTTGAATACAGATGATTTAATGTCGCCAGAAGAAGCCGAGGCTTATATAAAACGCATGACACGCCTGCCTAATCGGTTATCAAGTAGTAAAAAAGTAGCATTAGCAAGCATTGATAAAATACAAGCAAACGTTGATATTGCATTAGTCACACTCTCATCTTGTCCTGTAGCACAAACTACACCGTTTTATAGTTATGACAATAGAAGTAAGTTAAAAAATAAAATTAACAGGTTAAAACCACTAGATAATAACAGCGCAACGCCATTATATAGTGGCATAAAGCAAGCCAGCAAAATGCTTGATGGTGTAAACCGTGATGATTACATATTAGTGATTAGTGATGGCCAAGACAATTGTACCAAAGCTAATATTTGTTCGTTAGCGAGCAAAATAGCCACTCAACAACCGCGTTTAAAGATAAATATTGTGGATATTGCTGGGAAGCATAAAATTGATTGTGTAGCTAATAAAACTGGCGGTAAAGTCTATGTAGCTCAAAGCCCAGCACAGATAGTTGCACAAATGAATAGCGCCGTTTCAAGTATGAATATTAGCAAACCGCTATGCGAATAATTATTTTTAAATGATGCTATATAAATGTATATAGCATCATTTGTATTTCTGTTTATGGGCCTGTTTCAAAATGAGTACAGTTTTAGTATAAAATTAAACTATAAGGGATTAAATTAATAATGCAGCGAATAACTCGGATAGCTTTTGAACACCATGATTCCGAAAAGATGTCTTTATTAGATCAATATAACTCTTTGTTAGCGCTGCTAGAGCCACATTTAACTGATCGTACTTTTTCAATTTTAGCTATACCGAGATTGATTAACGATAATCAATATATTGGTTGGTATACTCTTTTAGAAGGGCAAGCTGTCTTATTGAGTGAGATTTGTAATCAATCACAGAAAAGTAAGATAGAAAAAACATTGCAAGATCGTATTAACGATATCGAAGCAGCGGTTAAGTCAATGCCCATAACTGCTGAGCAGCAGGAATTTATTTCATCATGGTTACCTAGAATTAAAAGCTTAGGCAACCCTATTTATGTTATTAATAATGAGCCCGTTATCATTAATAGCCTTGAAGATCCGATTTTGCCTCCCGCGCCACCTCCTGTTATTCCACCAAAACCATTTTGGCGTTGGTGGCATTTTTTACTTTTAGCCTTATTACTCTTTGCTTTACTGGGCATTCTTTGGTATTTATTTTGTCCATATGCAAAAGAAAAGCCTGCGATTGCTGATGTTGAGCCCGCCATTACTCAGCCTGTTGATGAAAAGAAACCAGATCCGGTTGTTGAGCCACCTAAAGAGGAACAACCCGTTGTAAAATCGGAACCTGAAGCGATACCAGAGCCAGCACCTAAAAATTGTGTTACTCGTGAAGAGATTGCCAATAATACTGACAAGCCTAAAATGGTTATGATATTTGACAATTCAGCATCAATGTCATTGACGTTGATGGAATCTCAAGATTCTATTAATAAATATTTGAACACTGATTTCTATTCAATGTCGCTAGAAGACGCTGATGCCTATGAAAAACGCATGACACGCCTGCCTAATCGGTTATCAAGTAGCAAAGAAGTTGCATTAGCAAGCATTGATAAAATACAAGCAAACGTTAATATAGCATTAGTTACACTCTCAGCTTGCCCTGTAGCACAAACTACACCATTTTATGGTTATGATAATAGAAGTAAGTTAAAAAATAAAATCAACCGGTTAAAACCACTAGATGATAACAGCGCAACACCGTTATATAGTGGGATAAAACAAGCAAGCAAAATGCTTGATGGCGTAAACCGTGATGATTACATATTAGTTATTAGTGATGGTCAAGACAACTGTACCAAAGCTAATATTTGTTCGTTGGCGAGCAAAATCGCTACTCAACAGCCACGTTTAAAAATAAATATTGTGGATATTGCTGGACAGCATAAAATTGATTGTGTGGCAGAGAAAACTGGTGGTAAAGTTTATGTGGCTCAAAGCCCAAAACAAATAGTTGAACAAATGAACAATGCTGTTTCAAGTATGAATATTAGCAAACCGCTATGCGAATAATTATTTTTAAATAATGCTATATAAATGCATATAGCATTAATTGTATTTCTGCTTTGAGTATGTTTTAAAATTAATGTAGCTTTAGTGTAAAGGTAAAATGTAAGGGATTAAATTAGTAATGCAACGAATAACTCGAACAGTCTTTGAGCATAATAATTCAGAGAAGATTTCTCTACTAAAACAATATAAATCCTTACTACCATTACTAAAGTCACATTTAACTGATCGTACGTTTTCAATTTTAGCAACACCAAAGTTAATTGATAACAATAAATATGTTGGCTGGTATACTAATCTTGAAGGTCAACCTGTTTTACTTGATAGTATTGCTGATGAGTCGCATAAAAATCAAATAACTAAGACATTACAAACACGTATTAATGATATTGAAAGAGCTGTTAAATTGATGATCTTAAGTGATGAAGATCAGCGTTTAATTTCGTTTTGGCTTCCAAGAATTAAGAGTTTAGGTAATCAGATTTATGTTATAAATGAAGATCCTGTTATTATTAATGCCTTTGAAGAGCCTGTTATGCCCGCACCGGCTCCTGTTATTGTGCCCAAACCGTTTTGGCGTTGGTGGCATTTTTTACTTTTAGCTTTATTTCTGCTTGGTTTGTCTAGTTTCCTTTGGTATTTATTTTACCCCTTTGATAAAGAAAAGGCAGTTGCCCCTCAGCAGCCAGCGCCAGTTATTTCATCATCTGTTGAAACAAAACAAGTAGAACCTAAAACAGAGCCAGTTGTTGAACCACAAGATCTTTTGCCGACATCAGAACCTGCGCCAATTGTAACATTTGAGCCTAAACCAGAGACAGTGCCTGTACCTGAGCCAGCACCAAAGGTAAAAAATCCACCTAACTGTATAACCAAAGAAGAGATGAATAAAGATCCTAATCCATCTAAAATGGCAATTGTGTTTGATAATTCATTATCCATGACGGTGACATTGAATGAATCGCCATCAGAAGTGGAGCAATATTTTCAATATTTGACTTATGGTTATAGGAATATGTCCGAGCAGGAAAGAATCCAATACGAAAAGCGAATGACGCGCTTACCAACTCGTTTATCAAGTAGTAAGAGTGTGGCTACATCAAGCATTGATAAGATACAACCGAACATTGATATCTCGCTTGTGACACTAACAAATTGCCCAGCAGCATATGTTTCGCCATTTTATAATTATGCTAACCGAGGAACACTAAAGCGTAAAATTAAAAAATTAACACCAACTGCAGCAGGAGGGGGAGGGACACCTTTATATAACGGGCTAGAAAAAGCCAGCAAAATGCTAGATGGTGTAAAACGTGATGACTATATACTTATTATCAGTGACGGCGAAGATAATTGTACAAAAAATAACATTTGCACCTTAGCGAATTATATTGCTACGCAAAAGCCTAGGTTAAAAATTAATATCGTTGATATTGCTGGTGAACACAAAATAGACTGTATTGCTAATGCCACTGGTGGCAAAGTTTACATTGCTCAAAGTCCAAAAGATATGATCAAACAGATGAATAAAGCGGTTTCAAATTTGAAAATTAATAGACCAGTATGTCAATAAAAAAACACAAAAAATAGTGGATTTATTAGCTAATTCATTGATATAGGTTATTGATAATTATGCTATCATCTATTTTTTATTTATAAATTATTAAGCATTATCACAAGATCCAAGTAAAAATTTTCACAACTTGATTTAGCGTTTAATATTTAGTTTTGTCAGCTATTCATTCGGTGCACCTCGTGTTTGTTCCAAACTATTTAAAAAGCATAAATATTGGCTAATACTATTTGTTCATTAGTCATTTAATGTTTTATGCGGAACCATTCTTAAAAAATCCTTACAAATATTTCAATCTGAAAAGTAGTCAATTTTTTTTTCAAACGTTATAATTCAGGTGATTAAAAATTAATCTAACTTATTTTACTAGCCAAAAGCTATAACAGAGTTAAATAAAACAGATAATTAATTGAAGAAAGGAGTATTTTGTGCATTACCGCGATAGAATGCAGCAGCTTTATGTTTTAAATCTATTAAATCACTATTGTAGACAGGTTTTCTCGTTCACTTCATTAATATTAGTAAAATTCCCTATAACATTATTGCCGTTATTGCTATTGCCGTTTTCGTTCGATTCTCAGGCATTATCAGCTACCACAACAAACACGATTCAAGGTAGTGCGCCTTATTTAACGTTTAATAACGGTAAAACAAAAGTGATAAATACAGAAGATTTATTAGCTATTACCTTATCAGATGGCACTACCATTACTCCAATTACTAATACTTCAGCAACAAACCCAATCGTACTTCCTCGTGTTGGAGAGACTTTAGCCGATGTTGGCATGTTAGTACCATCAACAACTGATACGATAGAGTTAAAAGCACTTATTGATGCGCCTTATTATTATTGGGGTGATGATGATGGTGATGGGCAGGAGGTTAATGGCGTAACGGCTATGGGTAGCTTAACCGTTAATATTACAGATAAAAATAATCGGGTAGTTGGTCGCGCTGATACTTTAGATATTGCTAGAGCGCCTTATAAAGTAGTGTTAAGTAATACAAATAGTAGTTTAAGTACCCAGTATGGTGTACCTAATCGTAGTACTTTTAACGCTGGCACAGTGACTTACTACATCATTCCAAAATCATCACCAGCCGTTCTTTATGCTAAGCCTAATTTGAGGCTTGGCGGAAATAATGAACCAGGCTTTAATGGGTGGAAATTTGCTGGTCCAGCTAATATTTGGCAGCCAAACAGGGGCTTTCTTCCTCAATCTATAATACCGACATCATATAACCTTAACTTCCCAACCACGGGCGCAAATGGCTTATATTTTGATTTAGATATATCGGAAGGTACCCAATTGACTTGGCCTTCCATTACCCATGAGGGAATAACGGCTATTATGACACCCAATGCGAATGGCACCCGTGTGCGAGTTCTGCTAACAGGTCCTGTGGCAACTAATGATCAAATAAAGGAGGCAAACCCAGCTCGAATTTACACACCAGCCTTACCAAAAACGTTTGAGTTAGTTGGTTATGATAGTAGCGGTGCAGCAGTGATAAAATATGGATTTGTGTTACAGAAGTGGTTTGTCAGCCGTGGTGAAAGGTCAGCAACCAACATCGAAACTGAAAATTGGTGTACTAGCTTAGGTTATCGTCTTCCACAAGCAAAAGATTTTACTAATGCGGTCTGCTCAGGGGCAAACGAAACTATGTTCTGCCGAAGTTTAGTTGGTGCCACGCCAGCATCAAGTGGCCATCATTATCAGCGTCAAATCGGTGCTGGATTTTTCTCTGAGTGGGGGGATATAATCCATTATAAAGGTGCTGGTATTGCAAATGCTTGGTTCTGGACGAGTGATCCCTATGGAGGATGGAGATTTCGTATCGATTCAACTGCTGGTTCTGCTGATGGAGATTATCCTTACAACCACAACAATGGGTTGTGTATCTATCCGTGATGATAATTAGCTTGACAAGCAGGATTATCAGCTAATTAAGGCTAAGCATTAAAGAAGTTGCCTTAACTTAAAATGGAGACGCACGCACGAATGATAATATTAAAGAATAACGTGCTTATTATTAATGTTAATCAACAACAATAAGCGTTGTTTCGAAATAAAGATAAAAGGATCAAAAAGAATTCTATACTGAAACGCATACCTACTTAAAAATTTTTAACAAGATTCTTTTTTTATAAATTTTTAATTCAATTTGTTATTTTTCTTGTTTTAATCAATAAAAGACTAGGCACCTGCCTAGTCTTTTATGTTGTATATTAAAATAGCGTAACCTTTAAAAATCTAAATTGGCTGCTTTAAGAGCATTTTCTTCAATGAATAATCGTCGAGGTTCAACTTCATCACCCATAAGGGTTGTAAACAATTGATCTGCTTCAATCGCGTCTTTGATGGTGACTTGTAACATACGGTGCCTGGTTGGATCCATGGTGGTTTCCCATAATTGTTCTGGGTTCATTTCTCCAAGCCCTTTATAACGCTGAATAGTTAAGCCACGACGAGACTCTTTAATTAACCAATCAACGGCTTCTTCAAAAGATTCAACCGGCTGTTTACGTTCATCGCCCTCAATTGGTGATCACTACTAGCGTCAAATAGGGGCTGGTTTCTGCGCGAAGTGAGGCGATACGGGGGGTTACACCAGCGCGGGCTTTGAGAACCACTACTACTGGCCAAGTGACGCTGCTGGTGGTGACTACCAGTTCGCTGTTTTCATGGGGTGGTTATTTGGGCAACCACAATGCTTTGCCGAATAACACTAATTACTATGGACTTTGCACCACTCCTTAGTATTTGATGCTTAGTTCTTAATCCTGAGGTAGTGTGCGAAGCTTATGGTGCAAATAAAGGACAATCCATCCAAGAAACAAGCCCACCGCGCATTAGGCCGGGCCTTGAGCCAGCAGATCATACAAGTTTGTGCTTTTGCAAATAGACAGCAAAAGCGCTTTCCCCAGAATAAAAGCCAGTTCCCAAAAAATTCATTATTATACTCAAACATCTATCCTAAACTTTTTGACATTATTTATTAATCTTTCTATAAAAGGGTGGTTAAATTTTTTTAAAGCGTTATACTTTTTATATTAACAGATTAATTTGGCTTAATTTATTAGCTAATAATTATAAAAAATCAAATAAACACAAAACAATTGATATACAGGATGTTATGCAGTATAACTATAGCCTACAGATCTGGCCGCATTATGTTTTAAGCATTTCTAAATACTACTTAAATAAGACATTTAGCTTCGGTATCCTTTTTACCCTAAACTTATTAAATACACATACACAAGATTGCCACTTATTCTTGCTAATTAGTTTTCGTAAACCGCTAAATGTTAGCCTGAAGCAGCAATTACAATTAGCGGAGCTATCACAGCCACGTTTATCGCGTTTATCCAGTTTAACTTTATGGCTATTTAAAGTTTCTTTTACATTAGTACCATTGTTGTTAACGTGTGTAGCAAATGCAAAAATGTTATCAGCCAGTACTTCAAATATCATTGAAGGTACCGCTCCTTATTTAACATTTGATGGCGGTATAACCAAAGCTACTCAGACGGATGGTTTGTTAAGTATCAAGTTATCGGATGCTACAGTAATCTCACCAATGAGCAATACATCTTCACTATCAAAACCAATAGTGTTACCTAGTGCCAGCGATACGTTTGCTAATGTTGTCATGTTTTTACCAACAACCAGGAACTCAATAAGTTTAAACACACTCGTTAGAGCCCCGTATAACTATTGGGGTGATAATGATGGTGATGGGCAGGGGAGAAGAGGTATAACGGCAACAGGCAGGTTAAGGGTTCGGATCAAGGATAAAAATAATCGAACAGTTAGTCGTGTTGATACTTTAGATATTTGCAATGCACCTTATAAAATGGAATTAAGCAATACCAATGGCAGTTTAAAGACGCGGTATGGTGTGCCAAATCAAACTATTTTTGGTGTGGATGCTGTAACTTACTATTTCACCCCAGAATCGTCAGCTAAAGTTTGCTATGCCAAACCAGAATTGCAAGAAAGTATAGGTCGATATGCCGGTCCTGCTGAAATGTGGGATACAAGAAAAGGGTTTATTCCCCAAGCAACTACCCCATCATCATACGCTAGTAACTTTCCTACTACTGGTGCGAATGGTTTATACTTTGATTTAGACATAGGAGGAAGGGGTTCTCTAACTTGGCCATCAATCACTCAAGGTGGTATAACTGCTACCATGACACCCGATGCGAATGGGACAACTGTGCGCGTTACTTTAACAGGACCTGCGTCAACCAAAAATGAACAGAACGCTGACTTACCAGGGCCGCTTCAGGCTGGAATACCAAACTTACCGCAAATATTCGAGCTAAAGGGATACGATAGTAGTGGTAAAGAGGTGGTAAAATATGGATTTGAATTGAAGAAGTGGTTTGTTAACCGTGGGCTTAGAACAGCTGAAGCTGCCAACCAAGAAGCTTGGTGTTCAAGCATAGGCTATCGGATTATACAAGTCAAAGACGTCACCAATGCAACCTGTGATGGTAGTAGTAGTTGTCAAAATGCAGTTGGTGCCACACCTTCATCAAGGGGCAATAATTACCATCGCCGAATTGGTGGCGGTTTGTTTAGTGAGTGGGCTCGCCTAGCTAATTATAGTGGTTCAGGCTTTAGTAACCTTAGCTATTGGACAAGTGATGTAACAGGGGAGCGTTTATTTCATGTATACTCGTACAATGGTCGGGTTTACCGTGCTGATCCTATCGGTAACTATTACGGGGTGTGCGTTTATCCTTAGCTTTTAGTTCTGAGTTTTTAATTCTTGTACGAATTAAGAGTCAATTAAGTTTAAAAAAACAAAGAAATCTATTTTAATTTAAGTGGCTACACGCCAACAAAGTTGGCAAGCCATGCGTTTTTGTATCTAAAACAGCACAAATGCTTGTCTAATATAAAAAATATCCAATCAAAGAGAACTTAACAATCCATTTTTTATACTCAAACGCATAGTTACCTGAAACTTTTTGACAAGAATTTTAATTTTTCTGAAAAAGCATAATTTAGGCCATAGTTACATTTTTATAGGTAGTTATAACTTTATTGAATAAAAAAACCAGACATGCGTCTGGTCAGATTGATGACAAAGAACTCGCTTTTTGACGAGTTCTTTGATCTAATAGAGAGGAGTCCATTATAAGAGAAGTTCTTCTATGCTAAAAAAACCAACTCCAGCGACACCAGAAAAAATAGAGCAAATCTCACTAGATGCGCTTGTCCCCCAAGATCATCTTGTTCGTAAAATAGCTAAAGTCATTGATTTTGAATTTATTCGAGAAGCGGTAGCACCACTTTATTGCCCTAATAACGGTCGTCCGGCAGAAGATCCGGTCAGACTGTTTAAAATCATGCTATTGGGGTATCTTTTCGGTATCCCCAGTGAACGTCGTCTGGTTCAGGAAATTCAGGTCAATTTAGCTTACCGCTGGTTTCTGGGAATGGGATTAACCGAAAAAGTGATTGACGCCTCAACACTTAGTCAAAATCGTCGCCGTCGGTTTAATGACAGTGAAATCTATCAACAGATTTTTGATAATATTGTTGAGCAGGCCATTGCCAAAGGGTTGATAAGTGGTCGGGTTTTATATACGGACAGTACTCACCTAAAAGCAAATGCCAATAAAGGCAAAGCACGTAATGAGCAGCGTATTGTTGAGCCCAGTCAATATATTGATGCGCTTAATCAAGCCATCAACACAGAAAGAGAATTAAACGGAAAAAAGCCTTAAAGCCATCGACGGTAGAGAAATACAAGGAGGTTAAAGTCAGTACAACAGATCCAGACAGTGGCTTTATGCATCGGGAAGGCAAGCCTAAAGGGTTCTTCTACTTAGATCACCGAACGGTTGATGGCAAACATAATTTAATTACCGATACCTATGTCACTGCCGGAAATATCCATGATTCCCAGCCTTATATGGCTCGATTAAAACGCCAGCTAGAGCGGTTTGGCTTTAATCCGGTTGGTGTCGGTCTTGATGCGGGTTATTTTACGGCTCCCATTTGCCATTTACTGCTGGCAGAGCAGATATATCCGGTGTTGGGTTATCGCCGCCCCACCCATGGTGCGAATCCCATCAGAAAAAAGCAGTTTATCTATAACAGTCAAAACGATACTTATACTTGCCCAAACGGGCAAACATTAATATATAAAACTACCAGCAGGGAAGGTTATCGTCATTATCATTCTGATGCAACAACCTGCAAAATCTGTCCGTTATTGTCACAGTGTACACAGAGTAAAAATACACAGAAAGTCATCACACGGCATATCTGGGAAGCAGATAAAGAGAAAGCCAACGAGATTCGTTTAAGTCAGTGGGGTAAAAAAGTCTATGCTCGGCGAAAAGAAACGATAGAGCGCAGCTTTGCTGATGCTAAACAACATCACGGACATCGCTATGCACGATTTAGAGGAAGAGCGCAGGTTCAAATGCAGTGTTTATTGGCCGCAACGGCTCAAAATATCAAGAAAATAGCGATAAAGCTATTTTTGTTACGTTTTTTTA